>JBBQTQ010000010.1:0-44403 GCA_038213135.1 Gaiellales bacterium | reverse complement strand
ACCGCTCCAGCACCTCCCGCTGCTCATCGCTGAGCACGACCTCGGCACGAATCGGCATAACGCCCCCAATCGTCGTCGATGACCACGACGACTTCGCCGCCCGCAACCGGGTCCCTGCGAACTAACGACTCAGGACACTAGTGGGCCGCGGGCTTGAAGTAGATCGTCACCGCCCCGTGCCGGATCCGGGCGGGGTAAGTCGACCTCAAGGCGGCCTCCATCCCCGGGACGACGGCGAAGGCCCGCATGGCCACGACGAGGCGAATGTGTCGGCGGCGGAGGACCTCGGCGACCATCGCAGGAGTCAGATACCCCGACTGGAAGCGAAGTACGGCCGTGTCCACGAGCTCGCCCGGGTTCTGCCTGTGCGCGAAGAAGGGAACGATCGGCTGATCGGAGGCCACGAGCTCGCCGGGGTTCGTTCGCAGGTCGACCTGCGCGACTGCCCAGCGGATCTCGGCTGGCTCCCGGCTCGTGTTGCGGCCCGCCCGGCGCCATTCCTTCGCATACCCGGCCCCGACGCCGAGAGCAAGGAGCGCGATCGCGGCTACCGCGACCCGGCTCCGAGGCTGCCGAACGGCCAGCCCGAAGACACACGCCACCGGGAGGACCAGTGCAACGGCGAGGAGGACGCCATGGTTGTCGTGCAACGGCCTTTGCCAAAGGAGCGCGCCGACCGCCACGACCGGGAAGGACCAGATCGCGACGACGGCCCGGCTTCGCTTCACGATCCCGATCGCGAGCCCGAGCGCTGCGGCGGCGAGCAACCAGGTCAGCGGTGAGCGCCAAGTGAAGTAGCCGGCCACGGCGCTCGCGTTCGAGCTCGGGTCGGGAACCCTTCGAGCCGCACTGTGGTACGAGACGACGTCGTGCCACAGGGCGTGCAACCGCCCGACGCTCGCGAGCACGATTGCGCCGAGCGCGCCAAGGAACGCGCTCGCGAAGAGAAGCAACTCGCGCCGGTGGAGCTTGCGAACACAGGCGACGCCGGCGATCGGCACGAGCAGGACGAGCGCCGTCAGCTTCACCGACACCGCGTACGCGAGGAGGATGCCGGAGACCGCGGCGAGCCACGGGCGTGAACGTGGCGGCAGGCAGTAGACGAAGGCGCCGAGAGCGAGCAGGCCCACGGTCATGCTCGGGAGATCGGCCGAGATCTTCGTGGCAAAGCCTGCGAACGGAGGCGAGATTGCGAGGAGCGCGGCGGCCGCAAGTCCGGCTCCGCGCCCTGCGAGCGCACGGCCCGTCAGGTAGGCGCCGATCGCCGCGAAGAGCGCCAGTAGGAGCACGAAGTCCCGCACCCCGCCGAGCGAGTTCCCGAAAACTTCGTCCCCCGCGGTCAGCAGCCAGTAGAAGCCCGGCGGCTGCGCCGTGAAGATCGGCGAGCCGAGCTCCTGGCCGTGACGAAAGGCGTCGACAGCGGCGAGATAGACGCTCTCGTCGAAGTCCGCGGCGGCGGGCAAGCCGTGGACGTAGACGAACGTCTCGATCAGGAGGATCAGCGCGAGCGCGCCGAACTCGAGCGCGAGGGCAACGCGCCGCTTCACCGAGCTGCAGCCACGACGTAGGTGAACCGGAAGCGGAGGGCGAGCCTCGCGAGCGGGCCGGCTCTCTCCGCGCCCGCGAGCGCAGCTACGAGCGGCCTCGGCAGCGACACCGTCTGGGGGGAGAAGAACGGTCGGAGCTCGATCCGCGCAAACCCGGCCTCACGAAGGTCGGCCACGACCTCCGTCACCGGATACTGGCGCGGGTTCAGGTCGAAGACGAGCTTCCGCTCGGTGTAGGCGGCAATTCGGCGGAAAAGCTCCTGCCGGTCGCGCGCGTAGTACACGGCACGGAAGATCGTCGCCGCCGCGACCGGTGCGGGTGGCTCGAAGTCGTTCAGGTCGGCTCGGGTCACCTCGGCCCGATCGCCGAGGCGCGCGCGGGCGGCCTCCGCCATCGCCTCGCTCGCGTCGACCCCGTGGTAGCGATAGCCGAGCGCGAGCAGGTGCGTGCCGAGGCCGCCGTCGCCGCACGCGAGGTCGAGGACGGTCTCGCCCGGCTCGAGCCGCGGCCCGAGCTCGGCGACCAGTCGTGCCCGGCGCGAGAGGTACGTCGCGGCATCGGCGTAGGCGTTCTCCGTCCAGCGGTCGGCCTGCGGGTCGTACTTGGCGGTCGTCACAGCAGCGCCCTCAGCCGCTCCGGGTGCTTGCGGACGAAGCGCAGGATGCTGCGCCAGTGCCAGAGCGTCCGCCGGGTGAGGAAGCGACGGTCGGTAAGGGCATCCCAGCGGTGCCGGACGACAGCCGCGGGGACGTACCAGCGCTCCCAGCCGGCCCGCGCCGCGCGGTAGCAGAGATCGATCTCCTCGCCGTACATCCGGAAGCCGGGGTCGAAGCCGCCGAGCTCCTCGAGCATCCCGCGGCGCAGAAGCAGGAACCCGGTCAGCATCCAGTCGGCCTCGACGGGCTCCGCCGGCCGCTCGTCGAGCTGGTAGTGCCGGCGCTGCCGCTGCTGGGGGCGGAGCGCGAGTCGCAGCGGCGTCCGGCGCACGAGCGTGCCGAGCACCGTGGGAAACCGGCGCCGCGAGGCCTGCCAGGTGCCGTCGGGATTCAGAAGTTGCGGGCCCGCGACGCCGCAGCGCGGATGCTCCGACATGAACTCGCAGAGGACGCCGACCGCGCCGGGCGAGGGAATGGCGTCCGGGTTCGAGACGAGCACAAGCTCGCCGAAGGTCAGCTCGATGCCGAGGTTGAGGTTCTCGGCGTAGGAGAGCGGCCGCTCGTTCTCGTGCAGGCGCGCACCCTGGAGGTCGCGCGGAGCGCTGCCCGGAACGTTGGCGATCACGAGCGTCTCGTCGACTTGCGGCACGAGCGCCGGCAACGAGTCGGCGAGCTCGGCGCCGTGACCGTGCGAGACGACGACCGCCGACACGTTCACGCGAGCACCGCCCGGTAGACGGCCAGGGTTCGTCGCACGGTCTCGTCCCAGCTGAACTGCGCCGCCCGCTCGATTCCCGCGCGCACGAGACGCTCCCGGTCGGCGAGGGCACGGCGCACCGCATCCGCGAGGCGACCCTCCTCCGCGTAGACGGCGGCGTCGCCCGCAACCTCCCGCAACGCCTCGTCGGGGAACGCGACGACCGGTGTGCCGCAGGCCATCGCCTCCAGAACGGGCAAGCCGAAGCCCTCGTAACGGGACGGCAAGAGGAGCGCGGAGGCGCCGCGGTAGAGGTCGGCCAGCTCGGTCTTGGTCACGTAGCCGCGAAGTTGCGCGCCGCGGCGCTCGAGCTCGCGCGCGAGAGCGCTGTCCCGCTCGGGGCCGACGACAACGAGCGGCAGCCCGACCTCCTCGGCGGCCTCCGCCGCCGCAAGCGGGTTCTTGCGCTCCTGGATCGCCCCCACGAACAGGAGGTACGGCGAGCCTGTCGAGCCAGCCCCAGGCGTGAAGGCAGCGTCGACTCCGTGTGGCGTCACGGCGATCCGCTCGGCCGGCACGCCGTAGAGCTCGACGAGGTCGTCCTTCGTGCGCTTCGACACCGCGAGCACCCGCGCTGCCCGCCGCGCGGCCCGTGGCACGACGAGCTTGAACGTCACCCTGTCACTCAGGCCCATCAGCTGAGGATGCCGCTCGAACGAGAGGTCGTGGATCGTCACCACCGCCGGGCAGGGACAGCGCAGCGGGAGGGCATGCTGGAAGTGCGCGAGCGCCGGCTGCAACCGCCGCAAGAGCCTGGGGAGCGCCCAGGCCATTCGCAGCTCCTGGAAGCGCGCCGGCAGCTCGACCGGCTCGACTCCCTCCGGGACGAGGTCGGGCCGGCGCGTCACCGCGGCGAAGCGGAACTCGCCGGCCGCGAGCCCGGGCAGTCGCTCGAGCAGGTTCTCGACGTAGGTCTCGTCGCCGGTCCGCTCGCGGCCGAGGACGTCGGCGTCGATCACCACGAGCGGGGCGCTCACCGCTTGCGCCCGTAGATCGAGACGCCCGCGTAGCGCCCGAGGCTGAGGTGCGCGAGACCGGCGACGGTCGCGCCGACCTTCGGTAGTGAGGTCAGCGCGGTGAACGGCTTCGGCGGCCAGCCGTCCGGACGCTCCAGCCGGCGGATCGAGACTCCGGCGCGCCGGAAGGCGGCGGCGTACGACCACACTGTGTGGACGTGCTCGTTGATCCCGAGCGCCTTCTCGGATGCCTGCTCCGGGTTCTCAGGGCTCCGGAGCACGCCGCGCGTTCCCTCGTTCAGGCCCGCAACCACTCCGCCAGGCCGGGTCACGCGGGCCAGCTCCGCGACCATCCGAGGAAGGTCGAGCGCGTGGTGCAGCGCGGCGACCGAGTAGGCGACGTCGAACGTGGCATCCGCGAAGGGCAGATGCTCGGCGTCGGCCTGGACGCGGGCGAAGTCGCCGTAGAAGGCCGCGCGGCCGAGCCCGATCTTCGGGTCGACGAGGATGTCGGTGGCGACGTACTCGCAGCCGCGCTCGCGCCAGTAGGGAGCGGCCCAGGCCTTGGCCGCCCCGATCTCGAGCACGCGTAGCCCACGCTCCTGGCCCACGTAGCGGTCGAGCAGCACCTGGAAGGAGTGCCCGTTCGCGAGCCAGTTCAGGTCGTCCCAGCCGAGCTCCCGGTTGACGAACGGCAGCACGCGGTCGACGGCGTCGTCGGGCTCGTACCAGCCCTCCTGCTTCGCCTTCTCGGCCCAGCCCTCGGCCTCGCGCAGCTTCTCCCTGGCGCCGGGAAGGTCCTCGTGGAGCAACAACGGGATCCCGTCGGCGGTGCGCCCGAACGTCCTGCCACACGTCGGACAGTGAAGGTCGTCGAGCAGTGATCGGTCGAACGGGCAGCAGAGCTCGATCACCGCGCCGCCTCGCGGTAGACGTCCTCGGTCGCCGCGGCGGCCACGTTCCAGCTGAAGGCCTGGGCGCGCTCGAGCCCGAGCCGGACGAGCTCGTCGCGGCTGCGCTCTGCGTCTTCGATCCCGGCGGCGATGGCGTCGACGTCAAGCGGGTCGACGAGCACCGCGGCCCCGCCGGCCACCTCCTCGGTGGCGCCGCCGGCGCTCGTCACGACGGGCGTACCGCAGGCCATCGCCTCGGCGACCGGCAGGCCGAAACCCTCGTACAGCGACGGGTACACGAGGCAGCGCGCGCCGCGGTAGAGCTCGGCGAGCCGCTCGTCACTCACGCGCCCGAGCCAGCCGTCGGTCTCCACCCCGCCCCACCCCTGCTCGCCGACAACGCGGAGCTCGCGGCCCGCCCGCCTCGCGGCCTCGCGCACCCGAGCGAGGTTCTTGCGCGGCTCGAGCGTCCCGACCGCGAGCACGTAGTCGCCCTCGGCGGCAGGGCCTTCGGGACGGAAGACCTCGTCGACCCCGTTGTGGACGACCCGCACCTTGCCCTCCGAAACGCCGAGCAGCTCGACGACCTCGCGCTTGGTGAACTCGGAGACGGCGATCAGCAGCCTCGCCGCCCGAGCCACACGTGGGACGAAAAGGCGGCTGTAGTGCCTCGTCCACTGGTTGAACGTCCCCGGTTGGCGTAGGACTGCGAGGTCGTGAACGGTAACGACCATTGGCACCGGCGACCGGAGTGGCGCGCGGAAGGTCGGGCAGTGCAGGACGTCCAGCCCGCGCGCGGCGAGCGGCAGGCCGGCCTGGTACCACCAGAGGTCGCGCGCGACTGTCGCTGCGCGGCCGGGGCCGCCGAACGCGAGTTGCTCCACGTCGAGTCGGGCCAGCAGGTGCTCCACGTAGCGCGCGGTGCCCGCCCGCGTCTGGCGGAGCGGGGAGACGTCAAGTCCGACGCGCATCGGCATAGGCCCGGAGCATGATCCTCCCGGTCGCGGCCCACGAGAAGCGGGCCGCGTGGGCGAGCCCGCGGCGGACGAGGTCTTCCCTCTCGCCGAGGGCCTGCTCGATCGCCGCCGCGATCGCCTCGGGGCTGTCCGGGTCGGCGCGCACGGCAGCGTCGCCGCAGGCCTCATCGAGCGACTCGTGCGAGGAGGCAACGACCGGCACCCCACTCGCCATCGCCTCCAGGATCGGGATCCCGAACCCCTCGAAGCGCGACGGGTAGACGAAGACGTCGGCGCCACGGTAGAGACGAGCGAGGCGGTCGTCGTCGACGAATCCGAGCAACTCGGCCCCGCCGAGCTCCGCCTGCTCGCCCCAGCCCTCGCCACCGGCCACGACGAGCGCGCGCTCGTCACCGAGCAGCCGGTACGCCTCGACGAGCGTGCCCAGGTTCTTGCGCGGCTCGAGAGTGGCCACGGTCAGCAGGTACGGGTCACGCTCCTCGCGCGGGCGGTCGGGTCGGAAGCGAGGCTCGGGCGCCGGCGGCGCTGCGTGGACGCGCTCCCCCGGAACGCCCAGCAGCTCGACCACCTCGCGCCTCGTGAACTCCGAGTTGGTGAAGATCACGTCGCAAGTCGCCGCGGCGTTGCGGTACTTGGCCGAGTGCATGCGGACCGTCCGCCCTTGCGCCCACTCGGGAAACCGCAGCGGCACGAGGTCGTGGATCATCGTCGCCCGCACGCCCGCCCGCTGCGGCGGATACATCCAGTCCGAGAACTGGAGCACGTCGATCGAGCCGAGGAAGCGCTCGACCGGCGGCCGGCCGAGCCGGCTCCAGCCCTGCCGCCAGAAGTGCGCGAAGGGCAGGACGCGCAACCGCAGGTCGACCGGAATCCCCTCGAGCGCGGCAGGGATCGCCTTCAGCCCACGAGGACTCGTCGGCGCAAAGGCGACCACTTCGCCTCCCGCCTCGACCAGGCCGGCCAGCGAGCCGCGGATGTAGTTGCCGACGCCCGTCCGCGGATGCGAGAGCGGGCTGACGTCGAACGCGATCCGCACTAGATGGTTGCTGCCACGATCTCGAGCGCTCGGCTGCGCGATCTGGCGTGTCTGGGCCGCGAACCCGCTCCGCGCCGCCGGGCCGCCATCGATGCTTCGAGCATCGCCGACGTCCCGTCACCGCGACCCAGAGCGGCCAGCTCGCGCCCCAAGGCGGGCGATCTCGTGGCAGCACCCATCATGGTCGATACGTGAAGCGGTTGAAATGGATGCCGAGCACGCGCGGATCCGGGTTCGTCCCGTGCGTCACCTGGGCCGGGACGGCCGTGGGCGAGACCGTGTAGCGAACGACGCAGAGGCCGCTCGCCGGCCGCACGGGCACCTTCAGGTCGACGATCGCAGCTGGCGCGACAGACGCACGGCCGGCGATGCGACCGGCGACGAGGGCAGTCACGGTCTGCGGCCTCGTGAAAAGCGCCGGGTCGCTCGCCAGCTCGGCCGTGACGCTCCCGCCGTCGCACGCGAGGCGCGTGTAGGTGACCTCGGGGCCGGACCAGGTGTCCTGCGGGTAGAGGCCGGCGACGCGGGAGAGCTGGCGCAGAAGCCCATTCACGCGGTACAGCAACATCCCCTTGCGCGCGTCACTCCGGATCACCGAGCCCGCGAGCGCGACCGAGCCGTCCGTGAGCACGTAGCTCGCATGGACGATCCGGCCGGCCGGATCGCGCATGTAGCCGCTCTGCCGGTCGACCGCGAGCGCGGTCTCCGGAAGGTCGCCCGAGAGCGGTGCCTGCGTGAAATAGAAGTCACGCAGGCTCCGGTTGAAGAACTCGTTCTCCCAGATCGAATACCGGTCGGTGTTGCCCGACCAGATCACGGCGACGCGAGCATCGGCGCCGACAGCCCGGTCGATCCAGTCCGGATGGGCCTGCGTGATCCCGGCGAAGAGGCTGCCCGCGGAGGCCTCGCGGTACTTGCCGTCGTTCGGGCTCTGCGAGACGGCGAAGTAGAGGAGCACGAGCGCAGGCAGCGCGAGCAGAAAGCGGCGGGGCAGCACGAGCATCAGGACGACCACCCCCGCCGCGGCAAGGATCACGAGCAGCCGGATCTGGCCAAGGCCGACGCCGTTCGTGACGAGCGACCAGAGCGGCAGGATCGCGGGCGTATCCGAGATCGCGGGCAGGCCGATCAGGGAGGCGAACGGCACCGCCGCGACGAGACCGACGGCGAGCCCGCCCGCCCCGAGCGAGGGCAGCGGCGGCCTGGGCGCGCCGCGCTCGATCCAGAGCAGCAGCGCGACGAAGAAGAGCGGCGCCACATAGGCCAGGTTCCGCTCCTCGATCCGCAGCGAGTTGACTGACGCGAAGGCGGCCACCTCGAGCACGAGCCAGAACGAGAGCGACACCGTCGCCGCGAGAAACGCGCGCTCGGTGCGAGGCCGGCCGCGGCTCTGGAAGAGCAAGAGGACGAGCGCGGCGAACGGCAGCACGCCCATCGCCAGGATCAGGTCGCCCCAGTGGTACACGAGCCACTTGGCGACCCCTTCCGCTGTGTAGCTCGAGTGGCTCGCGACCTCGTAGGCGCCGAGCAGCCCCAGCGGCGAGGCGCCGCGCGCCGCCTGTACGACCACGACGAGAACCGCAGCGACCGCTGAGAATCCATAGAGGTAGCGGTATTCGCGCAGCGCCTTGCGGCCCGCCACGAGGAACGGCGCACAGAGCAGGGCGGGTGCGAGCGCGAGCGCCTGCGCCCTCGTCAGGAAGGCGAGCAGCACTGCGGCGAGCACGAGCAGCGTCCGCCGCCAGGTCGGCTCCTCGAGCCACCACACCGTCGCCAGCGCAGTCAGCAGGAAGATGGGGTAGAAGGCGTTCTCGGTCATCAGCATTCCGGCGTAGAGCGTCAGCGGCGCCGCAACGGTCAGCACCGCCGCCACGAGTGCCAAGGGCCGGCTCAGCACCCGCCGCGCGAGGAAGTAGGCGGGCACCGCCGCCAGCGACATCGCGACCGAGTTGATCGCCTTGGCCGCTGCGTAGGCCTGCGGCACCCTCGAGAAGAACGCCCAGGCCGGACTCAGCAGAGCCGGGTAGACGACGCCGTACGCGCCCGTCGAGTGGCCGCGGAGGAGGAAGTGACCCGTGGCCGCGAAGCTCTTCGCGAGATCGGAATACGTGAGCTCGTCGACCATGATCCACGGCGCGACGAGCCGCCTCGCCAGGAGGTAGCGCACGGCGACCGAGACGACCACGAGCCCAGCCAGCCACGCCCAGACAGGCACCGAGCGGACGAGCGGCAACCGGCGGCCAGGCGCCGCCGCTTCAACCGCCAAGCCCGACCTCCCGGAGCCGGTCGGCGAGCTCGGCCGTGTCCTCGTAGCCCACCTCGGCCGCGGCGGTGACGACCTCCCGCTGAACGGCCTCGCGGACCGCGACGCCCCCGGCGGCCTCCTCCAGCGCGGCGGCGTAGAGCTCGGCGACGCGATCGGCGCGGTGCTCGGTCTCGGCGAGCCGCCGCGCCGCCTCACCCATCCGCTTTCGCAGCTCCGGCTCGGTGGCGAGCAGCTCGAGCGCTGCCGCGATCTCGTCGACCTCCCCCACCTTCAGCGCCACGTCGTCCGGCAGCTCGGAGAACCAGCCGACGTCGCTGACGACGAGCGGCTTGCCTAGCGTCAGCGCGCGAATCGCCGAGCCCGAGGTCTCGCCCATCGTCGGCCAGCGCAGGCTCACATGAACGTCGCACGCGGCCATCAGCGACCAGAGCGTCGCCTCGTCGACGTACTCGCGGCGGATCACTCCTTCCTCGCCGTCGAAGCGGCCCTCGAGCAGGCGCGAAGCCGAGCCGACGAGCAGCAGGCGCGCGCCCGGCCGCCGCTCACGCACGCGCGCGAACGCGCGCAGGAGCTCCGGGATCCGCTTCGCGTCGTTCAGGTTCCCGAAGCAGCCGTAGAGCGGATCGCCCCCGAGGTCGGCCGGCTCGGCCGCCGGGTCGGGCCAGGCGGGATGCGGGATCCGCCACACGGGGCCGCTGTAACCGGCTGCGCGTGCGTGCTCCTCCACGAACCGCGAGTGGACGATCAGCCCGGTCGCCGAGTCGAGGATCTCGCCGGCGAGCGGGAAGTCCTGCGGCCGGGTCTCCCAGAGGGGCGGGATCTTGTTGTCGAGCACCGCGTGGGCGAGCAGGTAGCCGACGAGCCCCGCCTCGCGCTCCATCGCAGCGCGGTAGCCCGCCGCGTCGCCGCGCGCGAACGTGAGACCGACGACGAGATGATGGAGGACGTACTCGTGCAGGACGACGACGCCGGGACGCTTGCGCAGCGCATCGACGATCCAGCCGTGCGCCTCGGCGTCGTTGCCGACGTGGTAGAGAGCGACGTCCGACTCCGCCGCGCGCCGGCGCGGCAGCACGATCTCGACGTGCTCTCGCAGAGCCGGCAGGAGCAGCGTCGAGTAGTCCGCGATGCCGGAGCGCGACGGCGGCAGCGGCGAGTAGTAGGCGACCTTCATGCCACCATCCTCGCGCCGACCGCCTCGCGCAGCGCCCCGGCATAGAGATCGGCGACGTGGTCGAGCCGCTGCTCGCCGTCGGCGAGCGCAAGCGCGGCGACCCCCATCCGGCGGCGCCGCTCGGGATCTCCGGCGAGCAGGTCGAGGGCGGCTGCCAGCGCGTCGACGTCGTCCACGGGCACCTTCAAGGCGACCTCGTCCGGAAACTCCGAGAAGGCGCCGACGTCGCTGACGACGAGCGGCTTACCGACCGAGAGCCCCCGCACGACGACGGCGGAGGTCTCGCCCATCGTCGGCCAACGGAGACTCACGTGCACGTCGCAGGCCTTCATCAGCGCCCAGAGCCGCTCCTCGGGCACGTACTGCTCCTGGAGCACCCCTTCACCGATCTCGAACGCGGGCGCCCGGTCGGAGACACCCCCGACGACGAGCAGACGCGCGGCGGGCCGTGACGCGCGCAGGCGCGCGAACGCCGCGAGCAGCTCAGGGACCCGCTTCGACTCGTTGATGTGCCCGAAGCAGCCGATCACGGGATCACCCTCGACCTCGGCGGGCTCGACGGACGGGACCGGCCAGGCCGCCATGGGGATTCGCCAGATCGGGCCGCCGAAGCCGGCCCCGCGCGCCCGCTCCTCGACGTAGTGCGAGTGGACGACCAGCCCGGTCGCGAGGTCGAGCACCTCCCCGGCCAACGGGTACTCCTGCGCGGATGTCTCCCAGAGCGGCGGAATCCGGGCCTCGATCACCGCGTGCCCGAGCAGCCTGCCCTCGACCCCGGCATCCCGCTCCATCGCGTCGAGGTAGGCGGGTCCGTCTCCGCGCGCGAGCGTGATTCCCGAGACGAGATGGTGGAGGACGAACTCGTGCAGGACGACCACGCCCGGCCGGCGGCGGAGCTCGTCGACGATCCAGCCGTGCGCCTGTGGATCGTTGCCGACGTGGTAGAGCGCGACGTCCGCGCGCGGCCGCCGGCGAAGCCGCCCAGGCCGCACGACAACCACCTCGACGCGCTCGGCCAGCGCCGGGAGCAGATGGGCCGAGTAGTCGGCGATCCCGGACCGCTCGGGCGGGAGCGGCGAGTAGTACGCGACCCTCACGCGACGGGTTCCACAAGGCGGCGGATCGTCTCGTCCCACGAAACGCGCTCGGCGATCGCCTTGCCGGAGCGACCCCACGTCTCGGCGTCGGCCCGATGCGCCGCCAGCCAGACGCAGGCTCGTGCCAGCTCGTCCGCCCGCGGCTCGACGACGAGTCCGGTGCTGCGGTGGGCAACCACCTCGAGCGGTCCGCCCGCGTCGCTCGTCGTGATCACCGGCTTCGCGGAGAGAAACGCCTCGTAGGGAACCATCCCGAAGTCCTCGTCGACCGGCGCGTAGTAGACGGCCAGGCAGCGGGCGTAGAGATCGGCGAGCTCGTCCTCGCTCACCCGCCCCGCGAACGTGACGCGGCCGTTGGCGAGCTGCTCGAGCCGTTCGCGGTCGGGACCGTCTCCGGCGACGACGAGCCGCAGGCCGGGTGCCGACGCGATCGCCTCGATCATCAGGTCGACCCGCTTCGCCCGGTCGAGGCGGCCGACGGAGAGGACGAAATCGCCGTATTCCTCGCAGCGGTAGGCGAGCTCCTGCGGCGGGTGGGGCATCACCTCGGCCCGGAGTCCGGTCGAGCGCTCGAGCCGCTCGGCGACGTTGCGCGACGTTGCGAAGAGCCTCCTGGCCTCGCCGAGTGCGGTCTTGTCCAGCCGCTGCACCGCCCGCCTCGTGGCGCGTTCCTCCGACGACTCGCCGAACTGGCCCAGCTCGGTGCGGTCGAGCTCGTACGCCTGGCGGAACTGGTGCAGGAGCCAGACGACCTTGTTCGGGTGGCGCACGCAGTACGAGGGGAACTTCGTCGCGATCACGAGGTCGATCGGCTGCCCGTCGGCCTCCTCGAGGTCGAGCAGCCGCCAGAGGAACGCCTGGCTGAGGACGCGCTCGCCGGGGTACCACTTGTACGGCACCGTCACGAGCTCGGCGTCGTGGTCGCGCTCGCGCAGCTCGCGGACGAGGCCGTCCGCGAAGATCTCGGCGCCGCCATAGCTGAACGGCACCTGCGGCCGGCAGACGGCGATCCTCACGTCCGCGCGAGGATCGCGTAGTCGAGCGGCGCGAAGAGGATCTCCGCGACTCGCTCGTCGACGCCGTCGGGCCGCTCGGGCGCATTCAGGAAGCGCGTCTCGGCGTGCGGGAAGCCGGCCTGCTGTGCGAGCAGAGCGAGCGTCTCGGGCACGAGGGGCTGGGCGTGCGTCAGGTCGGCGAAGTAGTTGCGCAGGGCGAGTGGCGAGAGCGGGTTGATCGTTTCGGCGACGAGCAGCCCGCCGGGCCGGAGCTTCCTCGCGGCGAGCTCGAGCAGCCGGAGCAGGGCGGGTGCCGGCAGGTGCTCGACGAGCTGCGCGGCGAAGACACCGCCAAGCGAGCTGTCCGGCAGCGACTCGAGGTGGGCGAGCACGTCGGCCTGCTCGACGTCGAGGCCCTCGCCGCGCGCGAAGGCGACCATGTCGGGGTCCGCATCGACGCCGCGGCCCTCGATCCCGGCGTCGTGCAGCAGGCCGAGGAACTCGCCGCGCCCGCAGCCGAGGTCGAGCACCGGCTCGAGGCCGCGGAAGTCGTCGACGTAGGCGCGCTGCCGCTCACGGACACCCGCGGTCGTCCCGCGCATGCGGCTCTCGAAGGCGAAGTAGTCCGGTACAGCTCCGGCGGCGGGTTGCGCAGCGACCGTCTGAGGGGCCGAGCCCGTGGGACGGCGTTCCAGTCGGAGCAGGCGCTCCTCCAGCTCGCTCAGCAGCCGTTCCGCCTGGTCCCGCGACGAGGTCGTCCGGTCGGCGGTTTCGTAGAGATCGTCGATGAGCTTCAGCACGGCGTCGTTGAACGCGCGCTGCTCGGCCGCGAGCGGCTCGACGTACCAGCGCAGGAAGGGCCGCAGCCCGAGCTTGAGGACGTAGGCGACGCTCCCTTTGACGCCACCGCGCCGCTCGATCGGCCGCTCCGCCGAGACAGGCCACATCCGCTCGGCCTGCGTGCGAACGGCGTGACGGTGGGATCCGTTTGCCGACGCCGCCCCGGCCCGGCCGAGCTCCTCCTTCAGGCGCTCCATCAACTCGGCCACGTCGACCGGCGAAACCCCTGCGTTCGCCCCTGGCACGGGCTGAGTGTATCCCCGCCTGGTTACGGCTCTGTAAGCGCCGAGGCGCCCTCGCGGAGCTGTGCCAGATCGTGCTCGACGAGCATCTGGACGAGCTCGGCGAAGTCCACCGTCGGGCTCCAGCCGAGTGCCTCCCGCGCCCTCGACGCGTCGCCGACGAGGTTGTGCAGCTCGGCCTTGCCGCGCAGCAGCGACTCGTCCACTCGCACGTGCGCGCGCCAGTCGAGACCCACGTGCTCGAACGCCGTCTCGACGAGCTCGCGCACGGTTCGGGCCTGGCCGCTCGCGACCACGTAGTCGCCCGGCTCGTCCTGCTGCACCATCAGCCACATCGCCCGCACGTAGTCGCCCGCGTAGCCCCAGTCGCGCATCGCGTCGAGGTCGCCGAGCGCGACCTCGCGCTCGAGTCCGAGGCTGATCGCGGCGGCGGCATGCGTCACCTTGCGTGTGACGAAGTCGAGCGGCCGCCTGGGCGACTCGTGGTTGTAGAGGATTCCGGACGAGGCGTGCAGCCCGTAGCGCTTGCGGTAGCTGCGGGTGATGAAGTGGCCGTAAGCCTTCGCGACGCCGTAGGGCGTGAGCGGCGACATCGGCGTCTCCTCGTCCTGCGGGGCATGCGCCGGGTCGCCGAAGATCTCGCTCGAGCTCGCCTGGTAGAAGCGGATCTCGGGATCCACGGCCCGGATCGCTTCCAGCATCGCGGTCACGCCGACCGCCGCGAAAACGCCGGTCGCGACCGGCTGCTCCCACGAGGCGGGCACGAATGACGGCGCGGCGAGGTTGTAGACCTCGTGCGGCCGGCACCCTTCGACGGCGGCCAGCAACGCCTGCTCGTCGAGGAGGTCGGCGTCGATCAGCTCGACGCGCTCGCGGATGACGGCGAGGTTGTCGAGCCGCACCGCGCCAGGCCGGACGACCCCGAAGACCTCGTAGCCCTCGTCGAGCAGGAGCTCCGCGAGCAGCGATCCGTCCTGGCCCGCGATGCCTGTGATCAGGGCCCGTCGCGCCACGGCCGTAGCCTACGGTCATGCGCGTCGGGTTGAGCCTGCTCACGCTCGTCCCGGGCATCGTCGGCGGCTCGGAGACCTACGCGCGGGCGCTGACCCGCACGCTGGCGCGTGTCGGCGAGCTCGAGTACGAGGTCTTCGTGCCGGCGATTGCTTCGGACGCCGCGGACGGCCTGCCGTCGACGGTCGTCTCCGAGTACCGCGCGAGCCGGTCGATGACGGGCCGGATCCTCGCGATGTCGCTGGCGGCGGCGCATCCCGGACCGCTGCGCCGTCGCTTCGCCGGGCTCGACGCGATTCACTTCCCGCTCAGCGTGATGCTGCCGCCCGTCGACCGGCCGCCGGCGGTGACGACGATCCACGACCTCCAGCACGAGGAGTTTCCGCACTTCTTCCCGCGGGCCGAGCTCGTCTACCGGCTGGTCGTCTACGGCTGGACGGTGCGGCGCAGCCGGATTCTGATCGTCCTCAGCGAGCACGCCGGCGCGACGTTGCGCGAGCGCTACGGACTCGCCGTCGACCGCGTCCGGGTGATCCCGCACGGCATCGACCACGAGCGGTTCCGGCCGGATCCGGCCGTCGAGCGCGAGGGGTTCCTGCTCTATCCCGCGAACCGCTGGCCGCACAAGAACCACGCGCAGCTCTTCGAAGCCTTCCGGCTCGTCCGGCGAGAGCGGCCTGAGCTGCGCCTCGTCCTGACGGGCCGCGGCCACGAGGGCGCGCTGCCCGAAGGGGTCGAGTCGCTCGGCCACGTCAGCCTCGACGAGCTCGCGCGCCTGTACCGGCGCGCGGCAGCGCTCGTCTTCCCGAGCCTCTACGAGGGCTTCGGTCAGCCGCCGCTCGAGGCGATGGCTTCCGGCTGCCCGGTCGCCGTCTCGAACGCGTCGTCGCTCCCGGAGGTCTGCGGCGAGGCAGCCGAGTACTTCGATCCGCGCTCACCCGTTGAGATGGCAAAGGCGATCCTGCGCGCACTCCGCGGCGAGCGCGTCGAGGCAGGGCTCGAGCGGGCGGCGCTCTTTACGTGGGAGGAGTCGGCCCGCCGGCACGAGGCCGTGTATCGCGAGCTTCAGCGACCGTAGCGCTGTAGCGCCACGTGCACGATCTTGCGGGCGAGATCGATCGGCGTGCGCCTCGCGAGGTACTGGTGGAGCACGTCGCCGATGTTGTCCTCCGCCGAGACTCCCTTGTAACCGATGAAGAGCGAGAAGCCGACGAAGAGCGAGAAGATCGTGCAAGCGGTCACTGCGGCGAGACCGATACCGCGCCAGCGCCGGATCACCTCGGCCGTGCCGACGAGATAGAACGGGAAGAGGTTCGCCAGGAACCGCTGAGAGAACGAGAAGCCGCCGGTCCAGAAGTCGCCCCACAAAAGGTGGACGAACAACAGAAGGAACGCGCAGGCCGCGAGGCCGTAGAGGAAGGGCCGGCGCGCGGGGCGCGAGAAGAAGAGCAAGACCACGCCCACGATCGAGAGCAGCGTCAGCGGCGTCCACAGGAACAGACCCCGCTTGAGCGAGCCCAGCATGTTCAGCGGTGCGGTGCCGCGCCAGTAGACGCCGAGGCTGTTGCGGATGCACTGCGCGAAGGTGAGCTTGTAGCCGGGGTCGTGGCAGATCCCGCCGTAGAGCGCGAGCAAGCCGGCTTCCTGTAGCCGGGGCTTCGACTCGATGCGAACCACGGGTGTCGCGCCCTTCGTCGGAATGTGGCGGGCCTTCGGGATCAGGAAGAGCAGGGCGACTCCCGCCACGGCCACCGCGAGCAGCAGCGGAACGCGGCGGTGACCTCCGGACAGGGCGAGTCCGAGCAGCACGCCGAGCGTCATCAGGAAGTTGGCGGGCCGAACGACGATCAGGAACGCGACCGAGGCGCCGAGGCCGACCACGAGCCGCGTCGTCGGCGTCTCCGTGACCCGCAGCAGCAGATAGGTGACGAGCGTGAAGGCGAGCGCGTCGACCGCGTGCTTGTAGGTCGGCTGGAACATCACGTAGTAGAAGAGCGGCGTCCCGAAGAGCGTGAGGAGCAGCACGGCAGGGCCTGCCGGCAGCTCGAGACGCACAAGGATCTTCCACCCCAGATACAGCGTGAGCGCTCCAGCGATGATCGATGAGATGCCGACCGCGGTCTGGGTCAACGGGGCGCCGAGAGCGGAGTGCCAGCCAAGCCCCTCGAACCCACGCGCCACCCCGTACAGCGGCACGTCGAAGAGCGGGGCGCCGAACCCCCGCGACGCGAGCGTCTTGGCATGCTCGTCGCCGAAAAGGCGAAGGAGGAAGTTGTAATAGGCGATCGCGTCGTTGGCGACGGCGAATCGCGCGAACGTGATCCCGAGGAAGACGACCAGCCCGACGGCCGTCGCCATGGGCCAGGTGAGAAAGCGTGTCGCGCGACCGACGACGAGCGCGTCGCACGCAGCTCGCAGCCGTGTCACCGCTTGAGGAGCGTCAGGCGTACGACCTCACCCCCGGGCCCGACCCGCTCTTGGGCGAGAACTCCGTACAGGGGGCCGAGCGGCACGAGCCAGGGAAAGAGGTGAACATAGGCTCGCTGGAGGTTCGGTCGAAGGCCGGCGACCCTCTCGGAGGCGAGCTCGAGCGCCGGCACCGCGGCCAGCAGCCCTCGGACGCCCTCGTCGTCGTACCAGCGCTGGAAGAAATGCCGGCCACCCCTGCTGCCGTTGTCGGAGTACATCGGCGCGTCGCGCCACTCCTCGTAGGACTCCGAGGCGTACGGCAGCGTGACCACGATACGACCGCCGGGCCGCACCACGCGCGCCAGCTCGCCGAGCGCTGCCCCGGCCCCCTGTTCGATGTGCTCCAGCACCGAGATGCTGTAGGCGTGGTCGAAGCTCGCGTCCGGAAAGGGCAGCTCGCGCCCGTCGGCGACCTGGAAGCGAACGTTCTCCTGCCCGGCAGTCAGCCTGCGCCAGGTCTCGACCTCCGAGGCGAGTGCGTCGACCGACGTGACGTCGACGCCGCGCCGTGAGAGCGCGAGTGCAACGAGCTTCGGGCTGGCCAGATCCAGCACGCGCTCACCAGGCCGGGCGTCCAGCTCTCTCAGGGCGTCGGGGAGCTCCACGTACCGGATCGGATCCAGCGGCACGACGACGCGGATCACGGCCTCCCGCAGATAGCCGTGGCGGACCAGATAGCGGAGCCCCAGCCCGACGCTCGTCCTGTACAGGCCCAGCCAGCCGCGCACCGCGGTGATTGTACGGAGCCCCTTGCGGAGCGTCCGGCTAGTCTTCGTCGCCAGGTGGCGACCGCAGAGCCCGGACTCGACTGGCTTGACGCCTGGTTTGCAGACCTCCGCCGCGAGTTCGGCGAGGTGTACAGCGGACGGACGGTGCTCGTCACGGGAGCCGACGGATTCATGGGCTCCCACCTCACGGATGCGCTCGTCGCGCTCGGCGCGAACGTCCACGCCTTCGTCCGCGCCACCTCGAGCGGCGCGCTCAACAACCTCGGGCACCTGCGGGGCCGGCTCAAAGTCCATTTCGCCGACCTGACCGACCGGGCTTCGGTCGATTACCTCGTCCGAGAGCTGTGCGAGGCGCCCGACCGGCCGTACGTCTTCCACCTCGGCGCCCAGGCGCACGTCGGGGAGTCCTGGCACCGCCCCTACGAGACGATCGCCGCCAACGTACTCGGCACGCTCAACCTGCTCCAGTCGATCGTCGAGCACAACCTCGAGCTCGAGCGCTTCGACACCGCCGGCACCTCGGAGGAGTACGGCAATCCGCGCGAGACCGTCCGTGAGCACCACTCCTGGGACGAGGAAACCGGCGGCCTGATCCTGCACGAGCGCTCGCCGATCAACCCCAAGTCGATCTACGCCACCTCGAAGGTCGCGGCCGACTTCCTGACCATGAACTACTTCGATGCCTACGGCGTCCCCGCAATCGTGACGCGAATGTTCAACAACTACGGACCCCGCCAGAACCCGCGCTACGTGACCGGAACGATCGTCACGCAGGCGCTCGAGAAGGAGCAGATCGAGCTCGGCCAGCTCGAGCCGATGCGCGACTTCTGCTTCTGCTCCGACGGCGTCCGCGGGCATCTCGCGGCCACGGCTCACGGCATCCCCGGCGACGTCTACGTCTATGGGCAGGGCGAGAACATCTCGATGCAGGACTGGGCGGACATGGTCATCCGCGTCGGCGAGGCCGAGGGTCACTGGCCCGCCGGGAGTCGCGAGGTCGTCAGCGTCGCCGAGCGCTATCGGCCGGGAGCCAGCGAGGTGATGGCGTTGCGCGTCGGCTACGAGAAGCTGAAGCGCGAGACCGGGTGGGAGCCACACGTGTCGTGGGAGGAGGGCATCGCCCGCACGATCGCGTGGTACGCCGCGCATCGCGAGAGCTGGATCGGCCGCGTCGACTGGCTCCCCGCGGTTCCGGACAGCCTGCCAACGCCGTGACCGTTCTCGTCACGGGCGGGGGCGGCTTCCTCGGCGCGCACCTGGTCGAACGGCTTCGCGCCCAGGGACACGACCCGTTCGTCGCGCGACGCCGCGACTACGACCTGACCCGCGAGGACGACGCTGCGCGGCTGTTCGGCGACGCGAAGCCCGAGCTCGTCTTCCACCTCGCGGCCGAGGTCGGAGGCATCGGCGCGAACCGCGCGAATCCCGGTCGCTACTGGTTCGCGAACCTCGCGATGGGGATCAACGTCCTCGAGCAGAGCCGCCTCGCCGGCGTCCAGAAGCTCGTCCTCGTGGGAACGATCTGCGCCTACCCGAAGTTCGCACCGCTGCCGTTCAAGGAGGATGACCTCTGGGAGGGATACCCCGAGGAGACGAACGCGCCCTACGGAATCGCGAAGAAGTCCCTCCTCGTCGGTGCCCAGTCGTACCGCGAGCAGTACGGGCTGAACGCGATCTACCTCCTGCCTGTGAACCTCTACGGGCCGAGGGACAACTTCGACCTCGAGACCTCGCATGTGATTCCGGCGATGATCCGCAAGATGGTGGTCGCGGGAGCTGCCGGAGACACCGAGATCGTGCTCTGGGGCGACGGAACGCCTACGCGGGAGTTCCTCTACGTCGAGGACTGCGCCGAGGCGCTGTCGCTCGCAGCCGACGCCTACGACGGCCCCGATCCGGTCAACCTGGGCTCGGGCGAAGAGATCTCGATTCGCGAGCTCGCCGAGCTCGTGGCGGACGTGACCGGCTTCAAAGGGGCGCTCACGTGGGACACCTCGAAGCCAAACGGACAACCCCGCCGACGGCTCGACGTCTCCCGAGCCGAGTCGCTGTTCGGCTTCCGGGCGCGAACGTTGCTGCGCGAGGGGATCGAGCGGACGGTCGCCTGGTACTCCAAAGCGATGCGGGCGACCACCACCCCGTGAGGCGGCGTCCCCTCGCGTTCTTGGGGCGCCGCTGGCAAAGGAGGCAAGCGGGGGACGCGCAGGACAGTACATCTAGTACGGACAAGCGCCTCCCGCGCTGCATCCTGCCGCCAGCGGCGCCAGGCGGGGCCGGGGTCGGCTCGGCCGGCCTCGAGTCCCGCCGGCCAAGGACGCGAGACGCGCCGCGGATTACGCGCATGCGACTCCCTAGGAGCCGTCCACGCGAGCCGTGGCTCGTGCTCGGACCCCTGCTCGTGGTACAGGGCCTCGCCCTGCTCTTCTTCGCGCTGCACGCGCAGCACAACGGTTGGCTCTTCCAGCAGCCCCAAGATGCGACTCGCTACTACACGACGTCCTGGCTGCTCTCGGGCTGGCACATGCCGACCACACCAATCGGCTACGGCTGGCCGTACCTCGTCGCACCCATCTCCCTGCTAGCAGGGCCGAACCTGCTCGCCGCGCTTCCCGTACTCGTGATCGTCCAGGCGCTCGTCCTGCCGCCGGTCGCTCTGCTCTGCGTTTACGGAATCGCCTCGCGGATCGGCGGTCGGCTCGTCGGCTACTGGACGGGAGCGGCCTTCGTGCTGGTGCCGTATGCGCTGATCCCGCTCTGGGACCACCGCTACCGCCAGATCTACGAGAGCGGCTTCCTGCCCGGGCCGCTGGGACTGACCGCGCTCCCAGAGCTGCCGACTACGGTCTTGCTGCTGCTCGGGGCATACCTCGTGATCCGGGCGCTCGACGAGCGCACCTGGTCGGTGGCGGCTCTGGCGGGGATCGCTGCGGGCTTCGCGGTCGCGGTCAAGCCCTCGGCAGGGATCTTCCTCGCTGGCCCCTTCGCGGCGCTCGCCCTCGCGAGACTCTGGCGGCCTCTCGCCGGCTTCGCGCTCGCGGTGCTGCCGACGCTGATCGTGCTGGGGATCTGGAAGCACCGCGGCGCGGGCGGCACGCCGCCGATCGCGCTGGGAGCCTCGGCCTCGCTTCCGCCCACAGCGTCGTTCTTCGACTCGATCACGCGCTACGTCGACCTCGACGTCCGCTGGAGCCAGCTCGGCCACAACCTCGATCTGCTTCGGGAGTACTTCGGCAGCATTCGCTTCCTCGAGTGGCTCCCGATTGCCGGCGCCATCGGGATCGCGCGCCGCTCGGTTCCGAAGGCGGCTCTTGTCGCGCTCTGGTTCGCGGCCTTCTTCTTCATCAAGGGAGCCGCTCCCGATGCTCAGGTGCCCGACGCAAGCTTCCTGCGCGCGCTGGAGCCTGCGTTCCCGGCCTATCTCCTGCTCGTCGGCGCGATCCCGCTGCTGGTACCCACGCTCGGGACGCGGCTCGTCGAGCGCTTTCCGGCGGCCGCTCTGCGCAGCCTGCCGTGGCGGCCGCTGCTCGCGACCGGCGGCGTTGTGGCGGTCCTGTTGCCCCTCATCCTCGTGCTCGCCGTTCCGCGTACGAATGCGCCACTCGCCGCGGGGCTACAGAGCTCCTACGTACCGGTGGACGAGGGCTTCCGCCTGACCGCGGCGCAGAGCCGCCTGCAGTGGCCCTCACGCGCCGCCAGCTCAGCTGCAGTCGGATATGCGATCTACCGGGCGCCCATGGGGACGGACGTCTACTGCGCACCCGAGTGCACGCTTCCGTTCACGCAAATCGGGGCGACGGGCGAGGCGACGTTCGCCGTCCCGCCCGGGAAGTTCGTCTACCGGGTCGCGCTGCTCGCTTCTCCGCTCGGCCCGCTCCTGCTGAGCACGCCCGCGACTCCCTAGCGCGACTCCTCGCGGTCGGCTTCCAGCAAAGCCAGCCGCTGCGCGAGGATCGAGTTCTGATCCGCGAGCCTCGAGATCACGGTCGAGTAGTGCAAGAGCAGCAGGATCACGAACAGGGAGACGGCGCCGAGGAAGAGCGCCGAGGGCGAGGAGTGGACGCCGAACCAGCGGGCGACCGTGTTCGGGCCGGTGCGCCAGAGCGAGAGCGCCAGCAGGACGAGGCCGGTCAGGAGCCAGAGCAGCGCGTACTGCTCGCGCAGACGGCGGCTGCGGATCAGCTCGAAGACGACCGCGAGCAGGACGACGGACGCGATAGCGGCCGCGATTGAGACACCGATGGGAGTCATCTCTCCTCCAGGGGGACGACGTTCTTGCGGAACAGGGCGACGAAGATCGCGAGCAGGACCTTGACCATGTAGTAGACGGCGGCGACCGTGCCGATCGACGAGCGGCCCGACTCCCGCCGGCGCATCGCGACCGGCACCTCGAGCAGGCGGAGCCGGTGCTTGAAGAGCATCACCGTCGCCTCGACCTCGGGGTAGTCGTGCGGATAGTCGGCGGCGAACAGGCGGATGGCGTGCCGGTTGAGGGCCTGGAAGCCCGAGGTCGGGTCGGTCACTCGCTGGCGGACGAGCAGCGAGACCGCGCGCGCGAGGACGGCGATCCCTACTCGCCGGGAGACCGACGACCGGTAGCCGTCGCCGCGCTCGACGAAGCGCGAGCCGACGACGATGTCGGCCTCGTCTGCCAGCAGCGGCTCGACGAGTGCGCCGAGCTCGGCCGGGTCGTGCTGGCCGTCGCCGTCAACCCGCACCGCCAGGTCGAAGCCGTGCTCCCAGGCGTAGCGAAACCCGGTTTGGACGGCGCCGCCGATGCCGAGGTTGAACGGCAGCCGGACCACGTGGGCACCGCAATCGGCAGCTACGGCCGAGGTCTCGTCGCGCGATCCGTCGTCGACCACGACGACCTCGAAGGCAGGATCGAAGGCGCGGATCTCGTCGACGACGCGCTTGATGCTTCCCGCCTCGTTGAACGCGGGCACGATCGCGATCCGCCGGAGCATGGTCAGCCGCTCGTTCCGCGGCGCTTGCGCCGTCTGCACGCCCGAGCTCATCTTCGGCTCAGTATGGCGGACGGTTAGTACGCGCCCCGCTGCGCCACGACGGCAGGCATCGTCTTCGCCAGGATCGAGATGTCGAGCCAGATCGACCAGTTGTCGAGGTAGTAGAAGTCGAGGCGGACGAGGTCGTCGAAGGAGAGGCTCGAGCGCCCGGAGATCTGCCAGAGGCCCGTCATGCCCGGCAGGACGAGGTTCCGCTTCCGGTGCCACTCCTCGAGCAGCAGGTGGTCGCGCACCGGCAGCGGGCGCGGGCCGACGAGGCTCATCTCACCGCGGAGAACGTTGAGCACGTTCGGGATCTCGTCGATCGAGAGCCGCCGCAGCAGGCCGCCGATACGCGTGACCCGCGGATCGTCGCGGATCTTGAAGAGCGCTCCCTCGGCCTCGTTCAGCGGCTCGAGCTCGGCCTGCCGCTTCGCAGCTCCGGCAACCATCGTCCGGAACTTCAGCATCCCGAACTCCTCCTCGTTCAGCCCGATCCTGCGGTCGCTGTAGAGGACGGGGCCCCTCGAGGTGAGCTTGATCGCAACCGCGATCGTCAGCCAGAGCGGGAGTCCGAGGACGAGGATCAGCCCGCTGACGACCAGGTCGAAAGCGCGTTTCAGCGCCCAGTCGGCGCCCGCGAAGACCGGGGGGCGCAGCTCGAACAGCGGCATGCCCTGGCCCGGGACGAACTCGGCGCGCTGCTGGAGGAGCTCGGTCGTCTTCGGCGCCACCTGCACCTTGACGCCGAACCGGTGCGCCTGGTCGACCATCTCCAGCAGCTGGCGCTCCTCGAAGTCGGAGTCGGTGACGATGAGCTCGTCGACGCGATGCTCCGCGAGCACCGCGCGCAGCTCGCCGACGTTGCCGAGCACGGGCAAGTCGCGTGGCGAGTCGCCTTCGGTGACCGCCCCGACGAACTCGTAGTCGATCCCGCCGCGCCCCGAGCCGAGCGTGCGGTAGAGGTGGAGCAGGTGCTCGCCCTCGCCGGCGAGCACCGCCCGGCGGCGGACGCCGAGCAGCCGCAGCACGTCACGGGTGACCACCTCGTAGCTCGCCCGGAAGAGCCCGATCAGGAGCGCCGCGAGGACCAGCGTGGTCGGTACGAGCCCGAACGTCCCGAACTTGTGCCCGGTGCCGAGGCCGAACGCGAGCGTGAGCAGCGCCACGATCACGAGAGACGAGAGGATGCTTCCGAAACCGCCGCGGCGCTCTCGCGGTGCATACAGGTGCGCCTGCCAGAAGACGAGAACGAGGATCAAGGCGACGAAGGGCAGGTAGCTCGCCTCCGGGCCTGTCCAGAGAAAGCCCCAGAGGATGTCCTTGAACGCGTGCCCGTAGTAGAGCTCACGGAGCACGAGCGCCCCGTAGAGGCCGAGCGAAAGGCCGGCGAGGTCGCACACGAGCAACAGCGCAACGCTCGCTCCCCGCAGCGCGAGGATGCGGAGCGGGCCTGCGAACAAATAGGGCTTGCCCGCACGGATGTCGCCCGGCACAGGCGCGAGCGGCCGCTCGTCGGCGGCCGGTGGAGCGGGCTTGGTGGCCACCCTGGGGCGGATGTTAACCCCAGCGCTCGCCCTAGACTGCGGCGATGAGCAAGCTCGACCGGCTCGACGAGCAATACCGAAGTCACCACCGCGAGCGCCGCTCCGAGGAGTTCGTCTTCTGCAAGCCCGAGCGCTCGGCGCTCTTCCGCGAATGGGTCGGAACGGGTCGTCGGGTGCTCGACCTCGGCTGCCGCTACGGCGCCCTGACAGAGGCCTACGTGGCCGGGAACGACGTGGTGGGCCTGGATGTCGATCGAGACGCGCTCGCCGAGGCGGCGAAGCTCAGTATCGAGACCGTGTGGGGCGACGCAGAGGAACCGCTTCCGTTCGACCCGGAGAGTTTCGACGTGGTCGTCGCGGGCGAGCTCCTCGAGCATCTGCGCTTCGCCGACCAGACGGTGTCGGAGATTCGGCGTGTCCTACGCCCGCGCGGACTCTTCGTCGGTTCCGTCCCGAACGCGTACCGCCTCAAGAATCGGCTGCGCTTCCTCCTGGGGCGCCCGCCCGAATCGGACCCGACCCACTTGCGCATGTTCTCGGAAGCTGCCCTGCACACGCTGCTAGATGGGTTCACGGATGTCCAGCTGCGCTACGTGGCCGGCCGGCTGACGCCCCTCAGCCGCCGGCTGTTTGCGAACGACATCTCGTTCAGAGCAACGAAGCCCTGAGCTCCGACAAGTTGCCGCGCCGGCAGCGGCGCCCGAGCGCCGCGAGCGCGGCTCGCAGCGCCATACCCCTTCGCAGAGAGAGCAGATCTGTGTCGTGGAAGTAGACGTGGAGGTAGGCAGGCAGCGGCCGGAGCGCCGCGCGCAGGGCCATCCCGAGCGAGTGCGTCGTCGGCAGCTCGAGCAGACGCGTGCCCCCAACCTTCAGCCAGCCCGGCTCCCTGGCGGCCAGGCGGGGAGCTCCCTCGGCGAGGTAAGCGGGCCGGAAGGCGGTCGCCGTGCAGTCCGCGTAGCCGAGCTCCGCGACGGCCCGGGCGACGTGGTCGTCGACGTACCAGCCGCCGCCGCAGAAGAGCTCGGGGTAGAGGGCCTGATCGGCGAGCCAGGCGGCTTCGCGGCGAACGCGCTCGGCGTGCTCGGGGCCGGCCGCGGGAGGGCGAGCGTGCGTGGGCGAGACGAAGTGCGTGTGCAGGCCGAACGGACCACGGCTCGCGGCTGCCCGTGCCCGCTCGAGCCAGCGCGTCTCGTCCTCGCCGTCGGGCGGGCGCATCAGTGCGGCGATCCGGAACCCGCCCGGGCGCGCTTGCTGGAGACGCGAGAAGAGCCGCCAGCAGCGGTCGTCGAGCGGCGCCTCGACATGGCAGGAGACGACGGCGTAAGGTCGCTCGGCCATGGCCGGAACTAGAGCAGATCGGCCCTCCGACTCCCTGCGCGAGGTCTACGAGAAGCGGGCCGAGGCGCAGTACGGCGAGCCGCGGCCGCTTCCCGACCCGCGGGTCGACCGCAAGTTCGAGCGGATGCTCGAGCTCGTCGCCGGGGAGCTCCCGCGCGATCGTTTCCTCGACGCGGGCTGCGGCGACGGGCGCTATCTCGTCGCGCTCGCGGGCCGAGGGATGCAGATGGCCGGCGTGGACATCTCAGAGCGGATCCTCGAGGTCACCCGCAGGGCCGCAGGGCCGGACGTCGACCTCCGCCGCGCCAACCTCGAACAGCTTCCCTTCGCCGACGGATCGTTCGACCTCGTCCTCTGCACGCAGGTGATCGAGCACCTGCTCGCGCCCGAGCTCGGACTGAGCGAGCTGGCGCGCGTGCTTGCGCCTGGCGGCGTGCTGGTGATCTCCACCGACCACGACCGGATGCTCGTCACACGCGTCCTCAACGCGCCTCGCGCCGCCGTCGTCTGGCTGCTCGGCTGGCGGCACCGCAACTTTCCGGTCGAGTTCCCCCACGCCGCGTTCTCGCTCGACGGATTCGCACGGCTCGTCGAGGAAGCAGGCTTGCGCGTCGAGCACTGCGAGACGTTCCGGTTCACGCTCATGCGACCGCTCGGGCCGAAGCTCGCGCTGCGTGCGCTCAACCGCATCGAGAAAGCGCTACCGCCGCACCGGGTTGGCGACGTCGTCGCGGTCGTCGCGAGAAAGCCCTAGGCCAGCGCGCGGAAGATCGGCGCGAGCCGCTCGGCCTCGTGGCGGGTGGTCAGCCGTGCCTCGACATCGGCGCGTGCGGCCTCGCCGAGCGTGCCGGGCGACTCGAGCACGCGCTCGATCGCGGCCCGGAGCGCTGCGGGATCCTCAGGCGGGACGACGACCGCTGTCCGATCCGGCTGGACGTACTCCGCGAGGATCGCCCGCTCGCTGACGATCGTCGGGCGGGCCATCGCCATCGACTCGAGCACTGCGGTCAGGCCACCCCCCTCGGAGCCGTACGGATAGCCGTCCCGGCGTTGCGGCACGACGACGCAGGCCGCGCCCGCGTAAAGGTCGCGGAGCTCCTCCCAGGCGAGTCCGTTGCGTGCACGCGTTCCGGCCGGGAGGTCGATGCCCTCCAGGTTGCGTGGGTGCGCAACGATGTCGCAACGGATCCCGAGCGGTCGCATCGCGTCGGCGAGGGTGGCGTAGTCGCGGGCGAGGTCCTTGCCGACGGCGAGCACGTAGGGCTCGCCGCCCGGCGCGGGCTGGGGCGTGAAGTAGCGCGCGTCGACGGCACCGAGCACGGAGTGAACGCGCTCCGGCGGCAGCCCCGTCAGATCCACCAACTCCTTCCGTTGCGACTCGCCGAGGCAGACGATCGCTGCTGCCGACCCGAGCGAAGCTCGCAAGAAGGCTCGCCGCGCCCGGTCGCTGCGAGCGTAGATCAGGTTCAGCCCGAAGTTGAGCACCACCACGCGCGGCCGCCGCCGCGCCCGCGAGGCCAGCGGAAAGACCATGCCCAAGACGCTCATCACGATGTCCGCGTCGCGCAGCTCCCAGGGCAGCGTCAGCTCGCGCGCGAACCAGGCGACCCTGCCGAGCGGCCCGGGCCAGCGACGCCGCGTCAAGGCGGGATCGTGGATCCACGACTCGAAGCCGAGCTCGTGCAGGTGGTTCTGGCCGTGCAAGGTCGTGTCTGCGGCCCGGCCGGCCGCGACCTCGGCTGCGAGCTCGCGCCGCGAGTTCGCATACACGTACGCAACGCGCGGCGCGTACCGTTTCTCCGGGATGTGCGGCATCTGCGGACTTCTAGCACCGGCCGGAGCCGCCGACCCGGCGGCCGTCGAGCGGATGAACGCGACGCTCGTCCATCGCGGCCCCGACGAGGGATCGGTCGACACCTTCGGCCGCTGCGTCCTCGGGCACCGGCGCCTGCAGGTGATCGACCTCGCCACCGGCAGCCAGCCGGTCACGAACGAGCGCGGCGACGTGGTCGCGGTCTTCAACGGCGAGCTCTACACCTTCGCCGAGCTGCGCGCCGAGCTCGCCGCCAAGGGCCACGACGTCCGCGGCACGGGCGACACGCCCGTCATCCCGCACCTCTACGAGGAGCACGGCCCGGATTTCGTCGAACGGCTCTCCGGGATGTTCGCCGTCGCGGTGTGGGACGCCTCACGGGAGCGGCTTCTGCTGGCCCGCGACCGAGTGGGCAAGAAGCCGCTGCTCTGGACGCGGCTGTCGGATGGCACGCTCGCCTTCGCGTCCGAGCTGAAGGCGTTGCTCGCGCTCGGGATCCGGCGCGAGATCGATCCGGCGGCGATCGACGAGTTCCTCGCGCTCCAGTACATCCGGGCCCCGCGGACGGCCCTGCGGGGCGTCCACAAGCTTCCGCCCGCGCATTACCTCGTCGCCGAGAACGGCAACGAGCACCTCGAGCGCTACTGGCAGCTCGAACCGCGTGACAGCGCCTCGGTCGACGAGGTTCGCGAGGCGGTGCTCGGCGCGGTCCGCCGTCGCCTCGTCGCCGACGTTCCGCTCGGTGCCCTCCTCTCGGGCGGTCTCGACTCGAGCGTCGTGGTCGCCGCGATGGCCCAGGCGTCCGCGGCCCCGGTCCGCACCTTTACCGTCGGCTTCGGCGAGCCGCGCTACGACGAGCGGCCGTACGCACGGGCGGTCGCGCAGCGCTACGGCACCGAGCACACGGAGCTCGTCGTCGAGCCGAACGTGCCGGAGACGCTCGAGCGTCTGGTCGAGACCTTCGACGAGCCGCTCGGCGACGAGGCGGCGCTACCGACCTTCTTGATCTCCGAGGTCGCCCGGCAGCACGTCACCGTCGCTCTGACCGGCGACGGCGGCGACGAGGCCTTCGCGGGGTACGAGCGCTACCGGGCGCACAGGCTCGCCGGCCGATTGCACGGCGCGCCCGGCCTCGGGGCGTCGGGCTCGGCGCTGCGGCGCCTCTCGCGCGAGCCCCGCTCGACCGCAAACCGCGCTGGCCGTTTTCTCCAGGCCGCTGCGGCGAGCCCCGCCGAGCGTTACTCACGGCTGATGGAAGTCTTCCCGCTCGCGCTGCGGCGCGAGCTGCTCGGCGAGGCACACGAGGTTCGGCTCGAGCCACCGCGCAGCGGGGTTGCGGGCCTGCAATTGCTCGACGTCGAGACCTACCTTCCGGGCGACCTGCTTCTGAAGGCCGACCTCGCCTCCATGGCGCACTCGCTCGAGCTGCGGTCGCCCCTGCTCGACCACGAGGTGCTCGAGCTGGGCGTGTCGCTCCCCGAGTCGCTCGCCGGCAAGCAGGCTCTGCGTCAGGCGTTCGCCGCCGACCTGCCGGCCGAGGTGCTCACCCGCAGGAAGACGGGCTTCGGGGTTCCGATCTCGAGCTGGTTTCGCAACGAGCTGCGCGAGCCGGCGGCCGACCTCCTGCTCGCCGACCGCAGCCTGGTCAGCCGTGCGACCGTGAAGCGTCTGCTCGACGAGCACGTCTCCGGCCGCGTCGACCACGGCCACCGTCTCTGGTGCCTGGTCGTGCTCGAGCTCTGGCAGCGGCGCTGGGTCGACTCGCCCTCGCTGGTTCCCGCGTGAGGCGGCCCTGGCTGCTCGTCGCGGCCGCCGCCGTCCTCCCCCGCGCTGCCGTCCTCCTCTACGAGCGCGGCTCGATCCTCGCGTCGTTCACGGAGAAGAGCGACGACTTCGCCAGGACGTTCATTGCGTCCGGCACGTTCGGCTTCATCCCAGGCCATCCCTCGGCCTGGACACAGCCGCTGTACGCGTGGTTCCTGATCCCGATCTACTGGCTCTTCGGGCCGCACTGGTGGAGCGTCGGCTTCGCGCAGATCGCGATCGCGCTCGGGACGGCATTGCTCGTCTACGAGATCGGCCGGCGTTTGCTCTCACCGCGAGCAGGCGTCGTCGCTGCCGTGATCGCGACCCTGAACCCGTACCTGATCTGGCACGACGTACACCTGAACCGGGAGATCCTCGACCAGTTCCTGGCAGCCGCACTCGTGCTCCTCGCTCTGCTCGCCGGGCGGCGGATCGGGATCGCGGCGCTGCTCGGGCTCGTGCTCGGCCTGGCCATCCTCGGCAACACGCGCCTCCTCTTCCTGCCGCTCCTCCTCGCCGGCTTCCTGCTCTGGCAGGCGCGCGGCTGGCAGCCCGTCGCGGCACTGCTCGCCGTCTGCGCGCTGACGCTCGTCCCCTGGCTGACCCGCGATTCGCTTTCGGTCGGCTGCTTCACGCTGACGACCGACACGAAGGCGCTCTGGAAGGCGAACAACGCGAACACGTACTCGACGCTCGCTGCCGGCAAGTGGATCGACGACGTGCCGAACTACCCGGGTGCGCCCGACACGCCCGAGCAGGCGTTCGGCGTCTACCGCGTCTATCACCGCGTCGAGCCGGTGAACGAGTGTGCGCAGATGCGCTTCTACCGCGGGAAGGCGACCGACTTCGTGGTCGACCACCCCGGGGCGAAGGCGAAGCTCGCGGTCCAGGCGGCGGGGATGCTCTGGGATCCGCGCTCGATCCGGACACAGGGGCGCGAGGGTCGCGGTGGCTTCCTTGACAAGGCGCGCACGTGGGTGCAGCCCGTCTACGAGATCCCGCTCTACCTGCTCGCCGCGGTGGGATTGTTCTTCGTGCCGCGCCGCGTCGCTGTGCTGATCCTCTTGCTGCTCGGCTACCAGACGGTGGTCGCGATGGGCTTCGCCGGCGCTACTCGCTACCGCGTGCCCTGGGACTTCTTGCTCGCGCTCGCCGGGTCGGCGGCGCTTCTTCGCGTGCGCCGGCGGACGTAGATGCGCGTCGTCCACGTCCACCGGATCGGCGGGATCGGCGGCTCCGAGCGGCACCTGCTGACCCTGCTGCCGGCGCTCGCCGAGCGCGGAATCGAAGTCGCCTTCGTCGGGCTCGACAACCCGGCCGGCGCGCCGGAGCCGTTCTACCGCGAGCTGTCGGTCCCGTACCTCCGGCTCAGCGGCGCTCGCGATCTCATGCCCACGCTGCCGTTTCGCATCAGGCGGGCCGTGCGGGAGCTCGGCGCCGATCTCGTGCACACCCACCTCGTCCACGCGGACCTCTACGGGGCCTTCAGCGGCCTGCCGCTCGTCTCGACGAAGCACAACGACGATCCGTTCCGCACCGGCCCGTTCCGATTCGTCGAGCGCGCGCTGACCCGCCGCGCAACGCGTGTGATCACGATCTCAGAGGCGCTGCGGCGGTTCACGATCGACCGGGTCGGGCTGCCTGAGGAGAAGGTCGTGACGGTTCACTACGGCCTGGACGCGCTCCCCGAGGCCTGGGCGGAGAACCCCGACCTCGGCCTGCCGGACGACGCGCGAGTCCTGCTCTGCGTCGGTCGCCTCACCCCGCAGAAGGGCATCGACATCGCCGTGCGGGCCCTCCCGGCGATTCGTCGCCGGCATCCGAGCGTCGTTCTGGTCGTGCTCGGCGAAGGGCCGCTCCGCCCGCAGCTCGCGGGCGACGGCGTCTACCTCCCGGGCCGCCTCGGCGACGTGGCGGCGCTGTACCGCCGCGCCGAGGTCGTCGTCCACCCGGCGCGCTGGGAGGGCTTCGGCCTGGCCCTGCTGGAGGCCATGCTGGCGGCGAAGCCGGTCGTCGCGACACACGTCAGCGCCGCGCCGGAGATCCTCGGCGACACGGGCGTCCTCGTCCAACCCGACGACCCCACCGCGCTCGCCGAGGCCGTCTCAGTCGTGCTCGACGATCCGGGCAGCCTCGGGCGCCGGGGGCTGGCAAGGGCGAAGAGCGAGTTCTCAGTTGCGCGGATGGCAGAGCGAATGGTCGAGATCTACGTGTACTCGGCGTCAACGAGCTCTCGCTTTGCTCGATCGAGCTCGTACAGCTCGTAGACAGCTTCGTCCGCCTCGGTCTCCCCTGCTCGAAGTTCACTTAGCAGCGGGAGGAGACGATCGACGCTGGCGCGATGCTCTCGTTCGAGAAGCTCGCGGACCTCGCGCCCACGAGGGTCGACGCCGAGGCGCGAACGCCCCTTGGCGAAAGCACGTACGAGCTGATCCGCCGTGGCGGTTTCGTAGCGCTCGAGCAGCGCCTGCCCTGGCAGTGCATTCGCCGAAGCCGCCTCGAGGGCTCCCCGGAGCCAGGCGAGAAACTCGCCTCGCTCGGACGCGATCGCCGTCGCACGCGAGTGGAGCAGGCGGCCGAGATCGTCGAAACGGTCGGCATCACCGGCATCCGGCCGGCGGATCGGAAGGCGCATGATGAATTGGCGATTCGCCGACCAGTACTGGTTCTGGAAGGGGACGCTGCCACGGCGGAAGATCCAGTCAAGCAAGCGCGCGTTTAGGAGCACGAGCAACAGCCAGGGCGACGCGGCGCCTTCGCGGAGGTGGATGCCGTTCACATCCACGTTATCCAGGTACACAGCGCCTGCGCCGTCGAACGCAACACGCAGCCGGCGGCAGAGGCGAGGGACGGCCAGCTTCGCGCCGTCGTGTCCGCCGAGGCTTTGGTGCCGGCTGAAGCCATACCACCCGCCATGATCCATGCGGCGGCGCTCACGACCGCGGAGCCGCTGCTCGTGTTCCTCAAGATACGCCTTGGTTCGCGGCAGACCATCGAGTTCGTCCGCCGTGATGAGACGAACACCATCGTGTCCGCGGAAATAGGGAAAGAGGAGCAACGAGGAGAGGCGGCGGAAGGAATACGGCAACACGTCGACACCGCTCGCGAGCGCATGGAGCAGATCAGGTTCGAGTTCAAGCTCTCGGTCAGACGCACGGGACCACACGATCTGGAGTCCTTCCCGCCGGCCCCGATCTTCCAAGACGAACACGTCGTCAGCACCGGTAATGAGCCCCTGGAAGATCTGCGCGGTCGCAGCTTCGAGTCGTTCCGCAGTTGACTCGGCAGAGCTGATTAAGGCTGCTTCAGCGGGTGGGACGAGTAGCCAAGGCTCTGCACCAAACGCGCTCGTGCGGAACCGCTGAGCTGGGATCGCCCCGCCCCCAGCGAGCTCAGCAAGCACGGTCTCTCGCGTGCCGTGGAGACGCCGGTAGTCGAGCTCTGGAACCCGGCGGCCGTCGAGCACGAGGATGCATGTGTAGTTGGTGACGGCAGCAAACAACTGGCTGTCGCCGAAGTCGAGCACCTCCTCGACGAGCTCGCGCTCAGCGAGCAGCGCGCGCATCCGCTGGGCGAAGTCGAGTTTGAAGAGCTTGTTCGGGACGATGAACCCGAGCCGCCCATCGGGACGCAGCAGCTGCAGACCGCGCTCGAGAAAGACGAGATAGGCGTCGAAGGCACCGCGCGGCGTGGCGAAGCGTGCGCGGCAGTAGTCGGCAACGTCGCGGCCGATCTCCTGCACGCGGATGTACGGCGGATTGCCTATCACGGCATCGAACCCGCCGTCGTCGATCGGCCGACCGTCGGATCCGACGAACACCTCGGGGAACTCCAGCGGCCAGTGGAGGCGAGGCCGGTCCGCAGGCGGCCGAAAGCGCTCAATCGACTGCTCGGCGAACACCTCGAGCGGCAGGCGCAGCCCCTCGATCTGGCGCGCGAGCCGTCGCTTCTCCCGCGCCTCGGCACCGGTATGCGTCGCGCGCTGCTGGAGGTCGCTGACCTGCCGCAGCAACGCGCCGGCGGACTGGGCGATGTGCGCCTCGAGGAGGCCCGTTGTCGGGTCGAGCAACGTCGAGCTGTCGGCGCCCACCAGCGAATCGCCGACGCGCAGGTTCGCGAGGAAGGTGAGCGGCTCGCCCTCCCGTGCCGTCTCGAGCCACAGCGACAGGCGTGCGAGCTCGACGGCAAGCGGATTAAGGTCGACGCCGTAGAGACAGCGCTCCGCAACGAGCCGGCGTAGCTCGTCGAGCGAGAGGTCGCCGTCATAGGAGGGATCGGTGGCGATCGCCTGCGCGAGGTAATCCGCGGCCGAAACGAGGAAGTGGCCGCTACCGATCGCCGGGTCGAGGACACGGATCCGGAGAAAGGCATCGAGAACGTCTTCCGCGGCGAGCCCGCGCTGCCGGATCTCGGAAGACCGCCGCACGACTATCGGGTCGAGCGTTCGCTCAACGATCGCGTCGACGATCGGCTCGGGCGTGAAGTAGGAGCCGAGCTCGTGCCTGCGCGGAGACTCGGCGAGCACGAGCACGCCCTGCTGCTCGACCAGCTCCCAGGCCAGCAGGCGCTCGTAGATCGTGCCGAGCGTGCGCACCGACAAGTCGGCGTAGTCGACCAGGTTGCCGCCGAAGCGGTAGATCCCGTCGAGCGCGGGGGCCAATGCCTCATCGCTCACCGAGCGCCCTTCGAGCCACGGATGCTCGGCGCGGTCGAAGAGGCCGCCGTCGTATTCGGTGACCCCGAGCACCAGATCGCCGCGATCGACCATGCGGAACAGCGCCTGAAGGTCCGCGAAGAGCGAGTCGCTCGCCGGGGAGAGGTACGTGCCGCCGTCGACGAGACCGGCAACGGCGAGGCGGTGCTCGGCGATCGAGTAGCGCCTGTAGCCGGGGTTGGCAAGCGGCAGTAGCTCGCGCGCTTCCGCGAACAAGCAGAAGAGGACGCGGTAGAGGAAGACGAGAGCGTTCGCGAAGGCTTCGTCCAGCGCCCCGCGCGTACGAGCATCGATCCCGAGGAGGCCCTCGGCGATCGGAGCGACCGCAGTAAAGACCGCGCGCTCGAGGGCGTCCGAGACCTCGACGGCGTGCAGGGCACTGTCGTCGAGCGCTCGTTCGAGGAACGAGCGGCCGTCAGGGCCGGGGACGAACGCAGGCGAGCCGAAGAACGCCGTGAAGTAGCGCACGTCGTCGTCGCTGCCCTCTTCCAGGAGTCTGACCAGGTCGACCTCGTGGCAGGCTCGCTCGAGCAGGCCCGAGTCGCGCGCGTACAGACGCCAGTTGCGCCCGTTCGTCAGGAGCCCGAACGGCCGCTTGGAGAGCAGCACGTAGTCGCGGATCTGCGCAACCGGCTCCCCCTCGGGCGCGCGCCTGTCGAGCCGGAGGTCGAAGCGCTTCGCGTCCCCAACAGCCGCAGCGCGATTCACCTTCTCCCAGCCGCCGGCTTGGTCGGCGGCTGCTCGCTGGGCATCGCTGACGTAGAGGAAGTAGTCAGGGGTCTTACCGGTCCCCGGAATGTCGGCGAAGAGCGTGAAGGCGTGACCGAGCTGACGGAGGACAGGGCGAATGAACCGCTCCTCGGTCTGACCTTCGTTGGCGCCCGAGAGCGTTGCGCGTTCGGCCTCCCACAAAGCCAAGAGGCTCGCGCGCAGCGCTCCTGCGTCGCCCGTCTGGAACTCCGGCCAGCTCCGGACGCGGTCGGCGAGGAAGTGCTCGGAGAAGAGACGCCTCGCCCCGGTCGCGCCGACGCCGGGCGGCAGGCGCGGAAGACTCACACCGCGAAGAGGCGCGGCCGGGGCTCGACCGCTGCTTCGTCGGCGCCTTCGTGCTCCTCGTAGATCACCAGATAGAGGTGCCGTCGCCCGACGAAGCTCGCCACCTGCTTTTCCTCGTCGTAGGTCTTCCAGCGCGCGTCGGGGAAGCGACCCGCCATCGCGCGCAGAATAACTTCCCGCTGCGCCGGGCCAGGCTCCACCGGGTCGACCGGGACGATCGCGTGCGAGCGCTCGTCGGTATCGAGCTGCCGCAGGATCACCGTCAGCGTCGCCGGCTCACCGAGGTCGGCGGGCTGCTCGTCCGCCTCGATACCGTACGCCGCGAGCCAACCCACGGAGGCAAGCCTACGGCCGTTGGCGGACAGACCCTTCGCCGTTCAAGGACGCTTCGTAGAGGATCTCCGTGCGATCCGTGCAGCGGTGCTCGAGGAAGTCGGCGAGCGCTCGGAGTCGACCGGCCCGCCCCATCTCCACCGCCCGCGGCAGGTTCCCCGCCAGCTCGACGATCGCGCGGGCGAGCGGCTCCGACTCACCCGGCTCGACGAGCAGGCCGGTCTCACCGTCGCGGACGAGCTCTCCGAGCCCGCCGATCGACGCGGCGATCACCGGCCGAGCGCGCTCCATCGCCTCGAGGGCGACCATGCCGAACCCCTCGCCCATCGAGGGCACGACGACAATCGCCGAGCGCTCGATCGCCGACTGGATCGGCGCGACATAGCCAAGGAAGCGCACGGCGTCGGCGATGCTCAGCTCGCGCGCGAGCGCATGCAGCGCCGGCTCCAGCGGGCCGCGGCCGGCGATGTCGAGCTCGAGGTTCGGCACCTTGCGCCGCGCCTCGGCAAACGCTCGCAGCAGGACGATGTGACCCTTGATCGGGATCAGGCGGCCGACGCACAGGAGCCGCGGCACCTCCCCCGCGTAGGCCTCCGGCTCCGCGCCCGGCGTGATGCCGTAGTGCACGACCTCGAACCCCTGCTCGTCGAAGCCCTCGGTGCCGGCCAGGTAGCGCGCCAGCCCGCGGGAGATCGCGATGTGCACGTGGGCGAGGCTCGCCACCGTCCGGTCGCCGAGCGCGAATAGCCGTCCCTCGCGGAACTCGTTGAAGCCGTGCTTCGTGCTCATCCGGACCGGCACTCGCGCCAGCAGGCCCGCCATCTGCCCGTATGCGTCGGCGTGGACGAGGTGCGTGTGGAGGATGCCCGGCCGGTGGCGGAGCAGATAGCCGTAGAGCCTGAGAAACGCCGCGGGATCGACGTCGGCGCGGAGTGGGATCGAATCGAGCGGCACTCCGCGGGCGCGCAGCTCGCGCGCGAAGTCCCACGCCCCCGGCTCGTGCTCGTGGAGCATCAGCATCCGCACGTCCCAGCCCCGCTCGCGCAGCCGCGGCAGGAGCGAGAGCAGATGCGCCTCCGAGCCGGAGATGCCCGCGACCTTCTGCAGGTGGAGAACCTTCAACCCCTCGCCGCCTCGATGATCCGGTCCGCCCACGAGTCGACAGAGTGCCGTCGCTCGACGACCTCGCGCAACCGGCGACCCAGCGCGGCGCGATCTTCATCGGGTTGCGCCGCGAGCCCTGCCAGCTTCGCGGCGAGCTCCTCCGGGCTCTCGCGGTCGAAGCGGAGCTCTTCAGGCAGCAGGTCGTCGAAGACCGGGTTGGAAGCGAGGACCGGGACACAGCTCGCGGCCGCCTCGTACACGGCCTTGTCCGGCGCCCCGGCTCGCATGTTGTTGACGAGCACATCAGCCCGCGCGAGCAGGTCCGGCACTTCGGAGCGGAGTACCGCGTGGCCGAGCCGGACACGGCGTCCCAGATCGAGCTCGGCGACGAGCCGCTCGAGCGAGGCGCGGTGCTGGCGCTCCGTCCCGGTCAGCGCGGGGCCGTGCGCCTCGAGCCGCGCGTCGAGCCCGCCGTCCAGAGCAAGTCGCAGCCCGCGCAGGATCGTTTCGAGACCCTTCGCGACCGAGTAGCGGCCGAGTACGAGCACGCGGAAGTCCGGGCTCGGCTCGCGGCGGCAGTCGAACTCGGAGAGGTCAATGCCGTGACCGATCCCGCGCACCTTCCGCGAGTCGATCGGGACGCTGCGCTTGTCGACGCTGACGATGCGGGTCGAGAGCCGCGCCGCGAGCCGGAGGAGGCGAGTCTTCCGCCAGTGCGTGAACCAGAGCAGCACCGGCACCCCGGCCGGCCGGGCGATCGGCGCGGCGAGCACCGCATAGATCGGGCACATGTGCGCGACGACGGCCAGCGGCCGGTGCACGAGCTCTTGTGCGAGGGCGCTCTCGAACCGCACACCCCGCCCCGCGCGGAAAGGCGCGGCGAAGCTGCGCGTGCGGCAGTTCGGCGGCAGCGTTCCCGGCACCGCTCGATCAGCGAGCACGACCACCTCGTCCACGCGGGCCGCGAGCGCGCGAATCATCGGCACCGTCGCCGCCAGCGCGGGATGGCCCGGATCGACCTGCTGGGTGACGAAGACGAGACGGCGCACTAGAAGAAGTCCGTGTCGCCGAGGGTGAACCGCCACGCACGCGGATCCGAGTCGAGCTTCCCGGCGAGCGCCTTTCCCATGAAGTGGAGCGAGCGCGGGATCGGCACGAACCCGAGCGACGCGTAGGCGGAGCGGTGCTCCGGCGGAGGCAGCGCGACAAGAACCCTCCCTTCCGCAGCCTGGATCGCCTGCCGAAGAAGCGGTCGGGGCCTGCCGGCGAGGTCGGCGAGGATCGCCGTCGGAACGCTCCGATCGGGCGCAGTCCCGACGACGACGTGTCCGTCACCGGTGGCGATCGTGCGATAGCCGCGTGGCGAATCGGCGTAACGCCAACCGAGGTACGTCGCGTCGCGGACGACGTGGTTTCGCCACCCGGCCGCGGCGTCACCGTGTGGGCGAAGCGGATCGCGCCGCTCGCGCCCGCCGCGCACGAGCGGCCTCGCCCACATCCGGTAGCGCGCGATGCTCGTCCAGCCGAGCCGCCGGAAGGTCGCGTCGCTTCGCACGCTCGAGAACGCGAGCACACAGGCCACGCCGCGCTCCGTCGCCTCCCGCTCGTGTCGCTCCTCGAGCGCCCCGAAGATCCCCAGTCCGCGCGCCGACTCGTGCGTTGTCGCGTGCACGGAGAAGCTCGCTGTCCGCTCCTCGCCGCCGAGCACCATCCGGACGAGGCTGTGCGCGGCAACGCCGACCACGCGGCCCTCCATCCGCGCCACCGACATCAGGCTTCCGGCCGGGTTGCGCTCGAACCACCACTCGAACTCGGGCCGCGTGAGCGTCTTCGATCCCCACGCCTCGCTCAGCAGCCCGACGTAGTCGTCCTTGTCCTGCGGCTCGTACGTGACGAGCTCGAACCTCACGCCCCTGGCCGCCTTCAGCTCGTGCCCGGCGGAGCCGGGCTCCGCTGAAGGCTGACGCCGCTGGCGGCGGGATGCTGCACGGGCGCGGCTTGTCCGTACTGAGACGTACTGTCCTGCGCCCCGCCCGTTTGCCTCCTTTGCCAGCGGCGCCCCAGGAACGTGAGGTGACTCACTTGGTCGAAGTGCCGAGCGCCGCGTTGAAGATGCGGCGGGCGTGGGTGCCCGCGACGGTGTCCTTGAGGGCGATCAGGTCGCAGGCGCCCGAGAGGACGAGCTCGAACGTCCGTGGCGGATACGGCTCGACGTTGTAGCGATGCAGCTGCAGCGGGTCGGTGGCGGGGCCGTTGGCGCCCGAGATCGAGGTAAACGCGACCTCGTAGCCGGCCTGCCGCAGGAGGCTCAGGTGCACGGGCCGGTAGTGGGCCTCCGAGCCCTTCACGTAGGCGAACGCGCGCACAGGACGGCCGAGCCGCTCCTCGAGGCGCAGCTTCGAAAGCGTGATCTCGCGCGCCGCCTCGTCCACCTCGAGATCCGCGAGCGGCCTGTGCCCGATGCCGTGCGACTCGACGCGGATCCCGCTCGCCTCGAGCTCCGCCAGCTCGCCCCAGTCGAGCGTCCGGTTGACGATCCCGCGTGCTGCAAGGTGCTCGTCGTGCGGCAGCGGGCGGGAGCCGTCGAGATAGCCGATCGGGACGAAGAGGACAGCCGGGAAGCCGTAACGCTGCAGGATCGGCGCGGCGTTCTCGAAGTTGTCGCGGTAGCCGTCGTCGAAAGTGATCAGTACTGCCCGCTTGGGCAGTGGCCTGCCTTGCCCGTAGTAGTCGAGCACGTCGTCGAGCGAGACCGGCCCGTAGTCGAGGTCTCGCAGTTGCGCCATCTGCTCCTCGAAGACCGCGGGCGGCACGGTCACGGAGTTCTCGGGCGCGTCGTTGACCTTGTGGTACATGAGGACGCGCAGGGTGCGCTCGGAGTCGCCGTTGGTCACCCCGATCCCCGTGGCCGTCTCGCCGAGCGTCCGGTAGACGCCGTTCTTGAGCAACTGCTTGAAGCGATCCGCGCGCACGGGGTTCAGTGTAGGCCGGAGACGAGCGCCAGCAATCGCTGCGCGTACTCCTCCGGGGTCGCAAGCCACGGCTCGACGCTCGGACGGGCGGCTGTTGCGAGCCGCTTGGCCACCGCGCGATCGGAGAGGACTTGCACGAGCGCATCCGCGAGCGCGCGTGGATTCCGTGGCTCGACCAGGATCCCGTTGGAGCCGTCCTCGATCACGTCCCGAATGCCGCCGACCGCGCTCGCGACGACCGGCCGCCCCCGGCAGAGCGCCTCGACGAGCACGCGGCCCATTCCCTCCGAGCGCGACGGTAGGACGAGCAGCGTCGCATCGTCCAGCGCGCGGGCGACCTCGCTGGTCGGCAGCTCCTCGGTCCACGCCGTCTGCGCAGGCAGGGCGCGCACCAGCTCCTCCACCACCTGGCGACGTGTTCCCTTCCCGACGACGTGCAGGCCCGCGTCCCGCACCCGGGGCGCGGCGAGGCGCCACGCCGCAGCGAGCCCGTCGATGTCCTTGTAGTGCTCGAGCACGCCCACGAAGAGCGCAAGCGGGCGCTCGGGGAGCGGCGCGGGCGGTCCGAGGAAGGGCTCGAGGTCCATGAAGGCGGGAAAGACCCCGGCCGGCTCGACGCCGTACGAGCGGACGAGCTCCGTGGTGTAGTCGGAAATCGTCCGAACAGCGTCCGCCCGGCGCAGCGCGGTCGAGGCGACGCTGTCCGCGAGCGGTGAGAAGAGACGGCGTCCGGGCGAGCCGTACAGCCGGGTGAACGTCCGCCAGTCACCGTGGACGTCCAGCACGATCTTCGTGTCGACCCGCGCGAGCCGCCGGCCGATCAGCGCAGCCCCCGCCTCGTGTGCACCCTGGACGACGACCGCGTCGGGCCGGAAATCGCGCAGCTCACGCGCGATCCGTGTCGGGAGCGTCGCGAAGAAGAGCGCGCCGTCGAGCTTCCGCGGCCGGAAGGGTGGAACGAGCCGGAAGTAGCCCCCGGCCGTGGGCGCCCCCGCGGGAGCGCTGCCGAGCACGCGCAGATCGAAGACCTCGTCGAGCGCCTCGAACTTGCGGCGCAGGGTCTCGTTCAGCGGCAGCCGGTACCGGTTCCGCCCGACCATCAGGAGCCGTGGCTTCAGCGCGCGGCTCCCTGCAGGATCTCCTCGAGCCGGGTGTAGATCCTGTCCGGCGCGTAGGCCGCGACGGAGGGCGCCGCTTCCGCCGCGAGCCGCTCGCGGAGGCCGTCCTCCGCGAAGAAGCGCCGCACGGCGTCGCCGAGAGCGCGGCCGTCGCCAACCGGCACGAGCAGGCCGTTGCGCCCGTCTTCGACGACCTCTGCGACTCCACCGGTAGCGGTCGCAACCACCGGAGTGCCGACCGCCAGAGCCTCGACCACGGTGTGCGGGAAGTTCTCCCAGCTGGAGGAGAGGAGCGCCGCGTCAGCCGCCTTGAAGAGCTCGATGACCTGGGCGCGAGGCAGCGGCCCGAGAAAGCGGACGCGTTCGCCCGCCAGCCGTTCCAGCCGCTCCCGCTCGTCGCCGTCGCCGGCGATCACGAGGGAGACACCGGGGTTCGCCTCGACGGCTTCGAATGCGAGCTCGAGCGATTTCTGACGCGTCAGCCGGCCAGCAAACGCGAGCGTCGCGCCGTTCAGCCCGAAGCGCTCGCGCAACTCCTCACGGGGCGGTAGCTCGGGCAGCAGCGGCATCGGATTCGGGAGGACGGCGATCTTCTCGGGCAAGAGCCCCCAGCCGGCGGCAAGCCCGGCGAGGTACTCGCTCGGGCAGATGATCCGCGCGGCCCGCTGCAGCTCGGCGTTGCGCGCGGCCCGCAGCAGTCCCGCTCTGATCCCGCCGCCCCCACCCTGGAACTCCTCCAGGCTGCCGCCGAAGATGCCTCGCCTGCGGGCCCGCTCGTACGCGGGGTCTGCGGTCAGCTTCACGATGAACGGCGTGCGCGCCACGCTCGAGCCGAGCGCGCTACGGCCGAACATCCCGGTCGTGTAGACAACGTCCGCTCCGCGGGCGCGCTGGTGGACGAGCGCGGCGCCTCGGCAATGACGGACCCCGGGAAGATGCCGACGCAGGACGACCCGCACGGGATATGGACGCGGCTCGGGCGCTGCCTCGGCCGTCGTCACGACCTCCACTCGATGCCCGCGAGAGTGGAGGAAGGCGGCGACCTCGGGAGCATGAGAGGCCGGCCCGCCGACGTCAGGCGGCCAGATCCCAGAGACGATCAGGATTCTCACGTCGAGAGCGAAGCCTCGTGCGCGAGCAGCCGCGAATGCCGCCCGATGCGACCGAGCAGCACGACCCAGAGCACGGCGAACACGCACGTGGAGATCAGCACCGCCGCCGCAGCGCCCGTCGCGTCCCAGAGAATGCCGAGCCCGACCACGAACGGCAGGAAGACGAGCGCCTCGATGCCATGCGTGACGATGCGCAGCGCCGGGCGGCCGATCGAGAGCGGGAACGACTTCGTCCAGGCGATCACGAGCTGGATCGCTCCCGCGACGAGCATGATCCGCGCCGGGTTGGCCGCCGGCGCGAACTTGGCCCCGAACACCAGACGGACGAGGTCGGGCATCAGCCAGAAGAGCGGCGGAACGGCGACGATCATCAGCAACGCCGCCCCACGGCTGTACTTGCGGAGCCCAAGTAGCACAGACTCCTCTGCGCCGCGCTCCCAGTCGCGTGTCTGCTCGGCGAGCAGGATCAGCCTGACGGGCGAGGTCAGCGCCTGCAACCCGGTCATCGGCGCGGCAGAGCGCTGGAAGTAGGAGACCTGCGTTGGGTTCGAGACGACGCCGAAGAGCGCAGTACCGAGCGTCCCGCGTGCGGAGAGGATCGCCGTGGCCACGCTCGACTGGATGACGAAGCGGACCACCTCGCGTAGATCGGAGCCGAGCTTTTCAGCCGCCGCCTTCGGAAATTCGCGGAACCCTCTGAAGGCGGCGAGGCCGACAACGGCCGAATAGACCACCTGGGCAGCCACGACGCCCGCGATCGCCTCCGTCACGCCGTAATGTGCGCCGACCGCGAACCCGGCCAGCCGAAGGCCGCTCCCGGCCGCGAGATACCAGGCCCGCACGTCGTACCGCTCGCGGATTACGAGCGCCGCTCCGGCGACGGCCTCCGGCGACTGGACGAGCGGCAGCGACGCTGCGAGGAGCATCGGCACGAACAGACCCGATGCGCCGAAGACGCTGTCCGCGAGGGGAGCGAAGGCGACGAGGGCCAGGCCTGCAATCACCCCGCCCGCGGCTTTGACCGTGACCGCCTGCGTATAGAGCCGGCGCAGCTTTCCCCACTGGCCCGACTCCTTGTAGCGGAAGCCGAACTTGACCATCGCCTCCTCGACGGTGAGGTCGAGCAGCACCTGGAAGAAGGCGGTCGTGACGAGCACCTCCCCGAGCAGGCCGGAGCGATGCGGCCCGAGCTCACGGGCGTACGCGACCGTTCCGAGTACCCCGAGGACGACCGATCCGTACGAGCCGAGCGCAGTCGCGAGGCGGCGCCTCAGAAGCTGCGAGCCCTGCACTTCGCTTCACTATAGTGGCCGTTCGTGGCGGTCAGAACCCTCTCTCGGCCACGGCCGTTAGCCGTGCCGGAGCGGCCGCTCGTCAGCTTCGGTGGAGCCGTCCTGGCACTCGGACTGCCGCCGATCTTCCTGCATGTGATCTATCAGCCGGGCGTGACCGTCACCCTCGGGTCGACGCCCGCCCATCTCTACCTGTCGGACATCGCCGTGCTCCTGATCGGAGTTGCTGCGGCGGTGGCAGGCGTACGTGGGAGCTTCGCTCCGCTCCGGGCAGCACTTCCCATCTGGATCGTGAGCGCGGCTTTCCTGGTGCTTCTCTTCGCCGCCTGCTTCTACCCGCTCTTCCGCAGCGGCTCATATGCCTGGCGCGACCACGCGGTCACCGCGGCCAAGTTCGCCGAGTACGCGATCCTCGCGCTCGCGGTTCCGCTTCTGATCCGCCGCCGTGCCGAGCTCGCGTTGCCAGTGCTCGCACTCGCGGCCTGGAGCGTGGCGGCGACCCTCGTCGGCGTGATCCAGTTCTTCGGCGGCTCGATCGCAGGCGGGTGGCCGGCCGGCCGCCGGCAGCCCTCGTTCCTTGGGCACCACGACTTCGCCGCACTCTCGGGGGGAGCGCTGGCGCTCGGTGTGGCAGCGCTGGCCTTTCCGGCCTGGCGCGTGAACAAGCCGCTGGCCGTGGTCGCCGGCACGTCGGGCCTGCTCGGGCTCGTCCTCTCGGGATCGACCGCGGGTGCGATCGGCTTCGTTGCCGGGATCGGCGGCGCCACCCTCGTCGCCTGGCGACGGAGGGGGCTCTCGCTGCGTCGCGGCGCGTTGCTCGGCATCGTGGCCGCCGTCTCGCTCGCAGGTGTCGTCGCGCTGCGCAGTGGCGACTTCGACCAGTTCTTTCGCTTCGTCGGCGCCCGGCAAGCAGAGCGCTCCACCGGCGCGAACGTCCAGACCTACGTCCAGCACTCGCTGCTTGCCTACATCGGCCTGCGCATCTGGCTCGACCACCCCGTCCTCGGTGCCGGCTGGCAGGCCTCGGAGAAGGAGCCGGCCGTCTACTCCCGCTACCTTGCGGACGCCCACCGCCGCTTCCCGCATGCGGCCGAGCTCTCGTTCCCTTCGCCTCAGCACGAGTACGGCGTCCAGAACGGCTACGTGCAGGCGCTCGCCGATCTCGGGATCGTCGGGCTGCTGCTCTTCGTCGGTTGGCTCGCCATCCCGATCGTCCTGGCAGCCCGAACCGCGGTCAGAGGACCGCCAGCCGTCGCCGGGCCTGCGCTCGCGGCCGGAATCTGGCTCGTGGGAATCGCGGGGATCTGGAGCGCGCTCGGGCTCGTCGCGGGAATCCCGCTCGACGCGGCGGCATGGCTGGCGATCGGCATCGTCGCCCTGATCTCGGCTGGAGCGCTCCATGAGCCCGCGTGACGTCCCCTTCAGCTCGCCGACCTATGCGGTGCGAGCGCCGCTGGCGGAGTGGCTACGCCACGAGGGCGAGCGAGCCGCGGCCGACCTCGGCTCCTATCGCCTGCTCGACGTCGGCTGCGGGGTGAAGCCGTACCACC
>JBBQTQ010000009.1:0-44913 GCA_038213135.1 Gaiellales bacterium | reverse complement strand
AAACACTCGTATCCGGACTGGATCGCCGAGGTCTGGTCACGCGACTTCGGCGAGGAGGCGGCGCTCGAGCTGATGCGAGTTCAGAACGAGCCCCGGGAGACCGTCGTGCGGCTCGTCAGGGGTGACCCGCCAGGCGAGGCGACGGACATTCCCGGCGCCTACCGCGTCGACCGGCTCGACGAGCAGGCGCTCGCCGACGGGCGCATCTGGCCGCAGAGTCGCGCGTCTCAGCTCGCTGGATTCGCCGTCGGCGCCCAGGCGGGCGAGCGTGTCCTCGACTGCTGCGCCGCTCCCGGCGGCAAGGCGACGATGCTGGCCGGCGAGGTCGTGGCCGTCGAGAAGAACGAGGCCCGCGCACGGGGGCTCGAGGAGAACGCCCGCCGGCTCCGCGCGACGAACGTCCGGGTCGTCAACGCCGATGCGCTCGACCTTCCCGCGGAGCTGCGCGACTTCGACCGCGCGCTCGTCGACGCGCCATGCTCCGGCCTCGGCGTGCTCAACGGCCGGCCCGACCTGCGCTGGCGCGCCGAGCCCCTGCCCGAGCTCCAGCTCGCCCTGGTGCGCTCGGCTGCCGCGCGCCTGCGACCGGGCGGCACGCTCGTCTACTCGGTCTGCACGCTGAACGCCGACGAGAACGAGGCCGTCGTCGATGCCGCAGGGCTCGAAGTCGACGACCTCGGCGCCGAATGGCCCGCTTTCCGGCACCCGAAGCGACCGGAGTTCCTGCTCACCGTGCCGCATCTCCACGGCACCTCGGGATTCTTCATCGCCCGCCTACGCGCCTAAGATCACGCTCGTGCCATGGGATGCATGGATCAGGACGGTCGAGGTCGAGCCGTCCCTCTACGCGGCCGACTTCGCACGGCTCGGCGAGCAGGTCGACGTTCTGCTGCGCACCGGCGCGCGTGCCTTTCACTTCGACGTGGGCGACGGTCATTTCGTGCCGCCGATCACTGTCGGCCCGGTCGTCCTCCAGTCGATCGCCGACCAGGTACACCGGGAGGGCGGGGTGCTCGACTGTCACCTGATGATCGAGGAGCCGCAACGCCATTTCGCCGCGATCCGGGCCGCGGGCGGAGACAGCGTGACCGTGCATTACGAGGTTTGTGCCGAGCCAGGATCCGTGCTTGCGCTCGCCCGCGAGAACGGATTCGAGGGCGTCGGGCTCGCCTTCAACCCGGAAACGAGCCCCCAAGCCGTCGCCGCGGTCGCCGAGGGCTTCGACCTCGTCAACTGCATGAGCGTCCACCCGGGGTACTCGGGCCAGGCGTTCCTGGAGGGCTCGGTCGAGCGGGTGAAGCAGCTGCGCGCCCTGCTCCCGCTGTCGACGCACATCCAGGTGGACGGCGGTCTCGATTTCGACAACATCCGCTCGGTCTACGACGCCGGCGCCGATCTGCTCGTCGCGGGCAGCAGCATCTTCGGCCGCGAAGATCTCCCGCGCTCGTACCGGCGGCTCGTCGCGGCGCTGGCGTGAGCCTCGCGCAGGCGCTGCAGCTCGCTGCTCAGGCGAAGGGGCGCGGCTATCCGAAGCCGACGATCGGAGCGGTCGTCGTCGCCGACGGCGAGATCGTCGGCGAGGGCGCCACCGAGGCGGGCGGCCGTCACGGCGAGATCGTCGCGCTCGAGCAGGCCGGGACTCGGGCGGCGGGAGGGACGCTCTTCGTGACCATGGAGCCCTGTGCCCATCAAGGCACGACGCCGCCGTGTGTGGACGCGATCCTGGCCGCGGGGATCGCGCGAGTCGTCGCCGGCTCGCTCGACCCGAATCCTGAGGCGGCCGGCGGCCTGGAACGGCTCCGGGAGGCGGGAATGGACGTCGAGCTCGTCGACTCGTTCGAAGCACGCGCGCAGAACGAGGCCTGGCGGACATGGGTGAGGCTCGGGCGGCCGTTCGTCACCTACAAGGTCGCGGTCACGCTCGACGGCCGGGTCTCGGTGCCGGGGTCGCGCTGGGTCTCCGGCGAGGCGAGCCGGCGGCTCGTCCACGAGCTGCGCGCTGCATCGGATGCCGTCGCCGTCGGGATGGGCACGGTCCGCGCCGACGGGCCTCGGCTCGACGCGCGCGACGTCGAGGTGGCGAGGCAGCCGCGGCGGCTCGCGTTCGGGCGAGGGCCGCTGCCCGAGGGCTCCGAGCTCGAGCTGCGCAGCGGTCCGCTCGCCGAGGAGCTTGCGGCGCTCGGCGTGGAGGGTGTCCAGTCGCTGCTCCTGGAGGGCGGCCCGATGCTCGCCTCTGCGTTTCTCGCTGCCGACCTGGTCGACAAGCTGCTCGTCTTCGTCGCCCCGACGATCGCCGGCGAGGGTGCAGGGCTGACGGCCGTGCTGCCGTCGCCGGTCCCGGTGAGTCGTTTGCGCAGCCGTGCCGTGGGAGGCGACGTTCTGCTGGAGGCGTATGTCCACGAGCCCTGACGACCTCGTGCTGCTGCTCTCGCGCTGGCTCGCCGCGCACGCCGGCAACGACGAGCTGCGGCGCTCGATCGCCGAGCTCGACCGCTCGCACCTCGAGCCCGAGCAGGCGGAGGCCGTCGAGGAGCTCCGCGCCGAGCTCGACCTGGCGGGCTCGTCGGGCCGCTCCGGCCTGCAGATGGTCGTCCGCGAGACGCTCGAAGCGCTGGCCCTCGGCTGACTCGCGGCAGCGCTACGGAAGTAGCCTTCCCCGCATGTTCACCGGCATCGTGCGTGAGCGCGGCCGCGTCCGGTCGTTCGAGAACGGCAGGCTCGTCGTCGAGACCTCGATCGGGGCGGCGCTCGGCGACTCGGTCGCGATCGATGGCGCCTGCCTGACGGTCGTCGAAGCGACGCCCGGCGCGCTCGCCTTCGACGTCGTCCCCGAGACACTCGACCGCGTCAAGCCGTTCGCCGCCGAGGTGAACGTCGAGCCCGCGATCCGCGCCGACGAGCCGCTCGGCGGCCACTACGTCCAGGGCCACGTCGACGGCACGGGCAACGTGCGCTCGACGGAGCCCGAAGGCGACGGCCGCCGCGTCTGGATCGAAGCACAGCCCGAGCTCCTCCGCTATTGCGCCGAGAAGGGCTCGATCACCGTCGACGGCGTCTCGCTGACGATCGCCGCGCTCGACGGCGATGCTTTCGCGGTCGCGCTCGTCCCGCACACCCTGGCTGTCACCACCCTCGGCGACCTCGCCGCGGGCTCTCCCGTCAACCTGGAAGCGGACGTTCTGGCCAAATACGTGGAGAGGCTCTTCACGCCACCGGCCGGCGACCCCTCCCGCCGGGCGGAGCCCGGCTCCGGGGTGGCCTGACGTCGCTGGCGGCGCCGAGCTCTCCGGGCCTGTATTGAAATACCGTGCCCTCCGGCCCGGCACCGCCAGCGCCGCCCCGGAGGCGTGAGGCTACGATCCTCGTAATGGCCGCAATTGCAGAGCCAAAGACGAGTCCGTTCGCCTCGATCGAGGAGGCGATCGACGACATCCGCAACGGCAAGGTCGTGGTTGTCGTCGACGACCCTGATCGCGAGAACGAGGGCGACCTCGTGATCGCCGCGCAGTTCGCCACGCCCGACGCGATCAACTTCATGGCGACACACGCGCGCGGCCTGGTCTGTCTCTGCCTGACCGAGGAGCGCTGCGACGAGCTCGGCCTCCGCCCGATGACCGACCACAACGAGGCCCGGCTCGGCACCGCGTTCACGGTCTCGATCGAGGCCCGCGAGGGCGTCACGACGGGGATCTCGGCCGCCGACCGCTCGCACACGATCCAGGTCGCGGTCGATCCGAAGGCGAGCCCGCACGACCTCGTCCAGCCGGGACATGTCTTCCCGCTGCGCGCCCGCGACGGCGGCGTCCTGCGGCGCGCCGGCCAGACCGAGGCGTCCGTCGACCTCGCGAGACTCGCGGGCCTGATCCCCGCGGCGGTCGTCTGCGAGGTGATGAACGACGACGGCTCGATGGCCCGCGTGCCCGACCTGATCCCGTACTGCCGCCGGCACGGCCTGAAGCTGATCACCGTCGCCGACCTGATCGAGTACCGGCACCGCACGGAGAAGCTCGTCGAGCGCGTCACCTCGGTCAGCCTGCCGACGACATACGGCAAGTTCACCGCGGTCGCGTTCCGCGAGAAGCTGACCGGCAAGCACCACGTCGCGCTCGTGAAGGGGGAGGTCGAGGGGCACGAGGACGTGCTCGTGCGCGTCCACTCCGAGTGCCTGACCGGCGACGTCTTCCACTCGCAGAAGTGCGATTGCGGCGAACAGCTCGACCTGGCACTGACGAGGATCGCCGGCGAGGAGCGTGGCGTTCTCCTCTACCTCTGCCAGGAGGGCCGTGGCATCGGCCTGCTGAACAAGCTCCGAGCCTACGAGCTGCAGGAGCAGGGCCGGGACACCGTCGAGGCCAATCTCGACCTCGGCTTCCTCCCTGACATGCGCGAGTACGGGATCGGCGCGCAGATCCTGGCCGAGCTCGGTCTCAGCTCGATCCGCATCCTGACCAACAACCCGAAGAAGATCCACGGCATCGAGGGCTTCGGCCTCTCCGTCACCGAGCAGGTGCCGATCGAGATTGCGCCGAACCTCGAGAATCAGCGGTACCTCGAGACGAAGCGCGCCAAGCTCGGGCATCGTTTGCACCACCAGGACCTGAAGTTCGATCGAGAGGCGGAGGAATGAGCGAGCGTCCCGAGCAGGCACGCGACTGGCCGTTCCAGGAATCGGCGTCTCAGGTGCGCCCGACGGAGGACACCGCCCTGGAGCCGCCCGACTTCCTGACGGCAGAGCCGGAGCCCGAGCTCGAGCTCCCGCGCTACCCGACCTCCGAGGTGCTCCTGCCGGACCCGGTCGTCGAGCCGGCACCCGCCGTCGAAGAGGAGCCCCCGTCGCTCTCCGAGGCGATCCAGGAGCACGCCCCCGGCGGCTTCCGTGTCCCGGATGGCTACAGCGTTCTGCAGGGGCAGTCAGAGGGCGACCGCCGTTCGGTCGGGATCGTCGTGAGCCGCTTCAACGCGGAGATCACGAACCGCCTCCTGCAGAGCGCTCTCGACGAGCTGATGTTCTCCGGCGTCTCGAAGGACGCGATCGTCGTGATGCCGGTGCCCGGCGCGTTCGAGTTGCCGATCGCGGCGATGGCGCTCGCGAAGACCCGCCGGCACGCCTGCGTGATCGCGCTCGGCTGCGTGATCCGGGGCGAGACGCCGCACTTCGACTTCGTCGCGGCCGAGGCGGCCTCCGGGCTGCAGCTCGCCGCGATCGACACCGGCGTGCCGATCTCTTTCGGCCTGCTGACGCTCAACTCGGCCGACCAGGCCGAGGCGCGGATCTCGAAGGGCGCCGAGGCCGCGCGCACCGCGCTCGAGATGGCCGATCTCTTCGCGCAGCTCCGCGCGAACGCCGCGGCCGCCCGTTAGCAGCCGGCGACGTCGGTACGCCGCAGAGGTTCCCGGTCTGACCGTTCGGCTGGGTCTGCCGGACCCAGGCGCAGGTCGTTGTGGTGCGCCCCCGGGAACGTGCGGTTGTCCGCGCCGGCCAGCTGTGGCGAGGTCTCGTCCGGTCCGACGAGGAACGGGTCGCCCTCGAGCCCGTCCGAGACCGTCAGCCACGACGTGGGCGAGTAGGTCTCGCCGCGGGCGTTCAGGGCGGCGAGCCAGGCCGTGCCGGGCGCGATCTCGTTGCAGCCGTTCGTCGTCGTTCGCCGAGCCGTGCCCGCCGTTCGCGAGCACGGACGAGCAGAGACCACCGACGAGCAGGCGCCGGATCCGCCTCTACTAGAGGTGGAGACCGCGGAGCCACAGGAGACTTGCAGGTCGTCGGCTACACTGGGCGGCCGATGTCGAAGGTTTGCTCAGTGTGCGGCAAGAAGCCCGGGTTCGGGAACAACCGGAGCCACTCGATGGTGGCGACGAAGCGCCGCTTCGACCCGAATCTCCAGCGGGTGCGGGTCCTCCTCGCCGGCAAGGCCGTGCGCGCGTATGTCTGCACGCGCTGCCTCAAGGCGGGGAAGGTCGAAAAGGCTCTTTAGCCCTACAGCGGGGTGTGCGGGACAGGACAAGTCCTGTCCCGCGGTCTCACGGGGTGGCGAGCGGCACCGTAACCTCGTAGGCTCGACCAGTGGCCCCGGATCTCGACCGCGTTCGTGAGCTCGCTCGCGGCGCGCTGGCGGCGCTCGAGGCGAGCCGCCGCCGCATCGACGACCTGAACGTCTACCCGGTCCCCGACGGGGACACGGGCACGAACATGACGCTGACCGTCCGGGCGACCGTCGACGCGCTCGAGGCCTCGACGACCACCGACCGGCCGACGCTCATGCGCGAGCTGAGCCGCGCGGCGCTGATGGGCGCGCGCGGCAACTCCGGCGTGATCCTCTCTCAGATCGTCCGCGGCTTCGTCGAGTCTCTCGGCGAGGCAGAGCAGGTGGACGCGGCGGCCGTGGCGCGGGCCTTCCGCTCGGCGAGCGACGCCGCGTACAAGGCGGTGCGCAAACCGGTCGAGGGGACGATCCTGACGGAGATCCGCGAGCTCGCCGAGGAGGCCGGGCAGCGCATCGAGGTTCGCGTCGACGAGCTGCTCGCCGCCGTCCTGCGACGGGGCGAGGATGCGCTCGCCCGCACTCGCGAGATGCTCGACGTCCTGCGAGAGGCGGGCGTCGTCGACGCCGGCGCAGCGGGTCTGCTCGAGCTCGTGCGCGGGGCGAATGCCGCCCTGACCGGCCAGCCGCTCCCGGCGCCGCCCGAGCACGAGGAGCTAGGCCTCGACGCCATTCACCAGGAGCTCTCGCAGTTTCGCTACTGCACGGTCTTCGTCGTCGAGGGCGAGGCGCTCGACCTCGAGGCGCTGGAGAGCGAGCTCGAGCGGCTCGGCGACTCGCTGCTCGTCGTCGGCGACTCGAGCGCGCTGAAGGTGCACGTCCACACCGACGATCCGGGAGCCGCGCTCAGCCTCGGCACGCAGCGAGGCGCCCTTGCGGGCGTCGAGATCGCCGACATGCACCGTCAGACCGTGCAGCGCGAGGAGCGTCTGCTCGGGGTGGATCCGGGCACAGAGTTCCAGGCAGAGGTTGTCGCAGTCGTCGCCGGTGCCGGGAACAGGCGTCTCTTCGAGAGCCTTGGCGTGTCACGGATCGTCGAGGGCGGCCAGTCGATGAACCCCTCGACCGCCGACATCCTCGCCGCGATCGAGGCGACCGGAGCACCCGAGGTGATCGTCCTGCCGAACAACTCGAACGTCATCCTCAGCGCCGAGCAGGCGGCAGGTCTCGCCGCGAAGCCGGTGCACCTGATCCCGACGCGGTCGATGCAGGCGGGCCTGGCCGCGATGGTCGCCTTCGAGGGCTCACGGGCCGGCTGGGAGAACGCGGACGCGATGCGCGAGGCAGTCGAGTCGATCGCCACGGCCGCGGTCACCACCGCCTCCCGCGAGGTCGAGCTGAACGGCAGCCGGGTCGACAAGGGCGACTACCTCGGCCTGATCGAGGGCGAGCCCGTCACCGGCGGGAAGAGCTTCGACGAGGTCGCGAGCGACGTCGTCGAGCGGCTGCTCAGAGAGCCGCGCGGCATCCTCACGCTGCTCACCGGCGAGGACGAGCCGCAGCTCGACAAGCTGCTGCGGGGAGTCGAGGAACGCCACCCCGAGCTCGAGCTCGAAGTGCACGGCGGCGGCCAGCCGCTCTATCCGCTGTTGATCTCAGCCGAATAGAGTCCTCGCCGTGGAGCGGATTCGCCTCCTCCTGATCGAGGACAACGACGTCTTCCGCGAGGCGCTCCAGCTCCTGCTCGGTTTGCGGCCCGAGCTCGAGATCGTGGGCGCCGAGGCCGACGGTGGAAACGTCGTCGAGCGCTGCACCGAGCTCAACCCGGACATCCTGCTGCTCGACTACCGGCTGCCGGGGGCCGACGGCATCCAGATCGCGAAGACCGTGCGGGAGACGTGCCCGGAGGTGGCGGTCGTCTGCCTGACCGCTTCCGCCAATGCGCGGGAGATCGAGGCGCTCTATGCGGCCGGCGCCGTCGAGTGCCTGCTCAAGGACGCCTCGCTCGACATGATCATCCGCGCGATCGCCCGCGCAGCGGGACGCGAGCCCGCGGAGGCGGTCGGCCAGTGAGGCTCGACGCGGCCAACACGGCGATCGTCCTCGACTCGACGGCGGACTTTCCCGGCGCGCCCGAGCGGTTTCCGAACTGGCGGATCGTCCCGCTGTACGTGCGCTTCGACGACGAGACCTTCCGCGACTACGTCGACCTCAGCCCGCAGGACTTCTACGCGCGGTTGCGCGCCTCGTCCGATCTGCCGGCGACCTCGCAGCCCACGCCCGGCGACTTCCTCGCCGTCTTCGAGGAGCTCGGCTCGTACGAGCGCATCTACTCGCTGCACCTCTCGGCGAAGTTCTCCGGCACGGTCGAGAGCGCGCGGCGGGCGGCCGAGGAGGCGGGAGGCGACCGCGTCCGCGTGATCGACACAGAGTCCGCCACCGTGGGCATCGCGATGCTCGCGCTCGCGATTCAGCGCCGGCTGGAGCACGGGACGACAGACGAAGAGGTCGAGGCGCTGATCGGCCGCTATCAGAGCCAGATCGGGCTCGTCTTCACGGTCGACACACTCGAGTACCTGGCGCGCGGCGGGCGGATCGGACGGGCGCGCGCCTGGGCGGGTGAGCTGCTGCACATCAAGCCGATCCTGACGATCGACGACGGGGAGATCGTCCCGGTCAAGCGGGTACGCGGGAACCAGAAGGCGTTCCTCGAGTTCGTGAAGTCGTTCGAGGAGCGCAGCGTCGACCGCCCCTCGCTCCGGGTGGGGATCGCACACGCGGATGCCCCCGATCGCCTCGCGGCGCTCGAGGAGATGGTGCGCCGGACACGACCGAGCGCGCAGATCGAGGTCGAGGGGATGCTCGGTCCCGTCGTCGGCGCGCACACCGGGCCGGGCACGGTCGGCTTCTTCTGGTGGGACACGGATTAGTGGCGTCGCGCGGCCGAAAGGCCGCTAGGACGCTACGGGGAGGCAAGGTCGGGCTTTGCTCGACCTTGCCGGTCTTCGGGGGAATAGCCGGTCCCGTTTCTATAGTCGGGCGGCAGTGACCCGCCTGCCCACCGGGTTCGCTGTGCTGGACCGGCCCAAGCGCTGGCCGCGGCCGCACGGCGGCCCGCGACCCGAGGCGCTCGAGGCACCGCTCGACACGCTCGCGGGAGTCGGGCCGACGATCCGCGGCAGGTTGGCCAAGCTCGGGCTGCGCACCGTCGGCGACCTGCTGCTCCACGCGCCGTTCCGTCACGTCGCCACGAGGAAGATCTCGGAGCTCTTCGGCGAGGGAGAGGTGGTGATCCGGGCGCGCGTCGGTCGCGTGTCGGTGCGCAAGCCGCGGCGCGCGCTGACCATCGTCGAGGCGTCGGTCGCCGACGACTCGGGCGCGATCCGCGCGACCTGGTTCAACCAGCCCTGGGTGGCCGACCGGCTCGAGCCCGGCATGGAGCTGCGGCTTGTCGGCTCGGTCCGGCGCGGGACGTTTGCGGTGCGCTCGCACGAGACCGCGGTCAACGGGCACGCAGTCGAGCTTCTGCCCGTCTACCACGCGGGTGAGGACGTCAACCCGGACAAGCTGCGCGAGCTCGTCGACGCCGTCCTGCCACAGGTCCGCGACCTTCCTGATCCGCTGCCCGCGGAGCTGAGGGTGGCGCGAAAGCTCCCTTTGCGCGGGGACGCGGTGCTCGCGCTGCATCGGCCGCGGCTGGCGACGGATCCGGAGGTCGGGCGCCGGCGACTTGCATTCGACGAGCTGCTCCTGATCCAGCTCGGCCTCGCGCGCCGCCGGCGCGAGCGTGAGGACGAGGTGGCGCCTGCGCTCGGCGCACCGGGCGATCTGATCGACCGCTACCGCGAGGCGCTTCCGTTCCGGCTCACGGACGATCAGGAGCGCGCGATCCGCGAGCTCGACGCAGATCTCGGCCGGGTGGTGCCGATGCAGCGGCTGCTGCAAGGCGACGTCGGCTCGGGCAAGACGGTGGTCGCGCTCTATGCGCTCTTGCGTGCAGTCGAGTCCGGCCACCAGGGTGCGCTGATGGCACCGACCGAGACGCTCGCCGAGCAGCACTTCCTGACCGTGGACGAGATCTGCCGCGCGCTCGGCATCCCCTGCGCGCTCCTGACGAGCTCGGTGGGCAAGCGCGAGCGGCGGCATGCGGCCGACGCGTCGATCGTCGTCGGGACGCATGCGCTGATCCAGGCGGGCGTCGAGTGGCGCGATCTCGCCGTGGTCGTTGTCGACGAGCAGCACCGCTTCGGGGTCGAGCAGCGCTCCGCGCTGGCGGTCGGCCGCTCGCCGCACGTCCTGCACATGACGGCGACGCCGATCCCGCGCACTCTGGCGCTGACGGTATACGGCGACCTCGCCGTCAGCGAGATCTCACGGCCGCCGGCGGGACGCCAGCCGATCGTCACGAGCTGGGTAGGAGCCGAGCGCAGCTCGGACGCCTACCGGCGGTTGACGAAGCATCTGGAGGCCGGCCGGCAGGCGTACGTGGTCTGTCCGCTCGTCTCGGAGTCGGAGACGATCGGCGCGCGGGCGGCCGAGCAGGAGGCGGATCGCCTGCGCCGGGCGGAGCTGCGCGGCTTCCGCGTCGGCTGCATGCACGGCAAGCTGCGGCCGACCGAGCGGCGCGAGCTAATGGCCGCCTTCAAGGCGGGCGAGCTGGACGTCCTCGTCGCGACGACGGTGATCGAAGTCGGCGTCGACGTCGCGAACGCGACGATCATGATCGTGCAGGAAGCCGACCGGTTCGGGCTGGCGCAGCTCCACCAGCTTCGCGGTCGCGTGGGACGGGGGGCGGAGCAGTCGTACTGCCTGCTCGTCTCGCGGCCGAAGCAGGAGCTGACCGAGGCAGCCGGCGCGCGGCTCGACGCGCTCGTGCGGACGACTGACGGCTTCGAGCTCGCCGAGGTCGACCTCGAGTTGCGCGGCGAGGGCCAGCTGCTCGGAACGCGGCAGGCCGGCCTCTCCGACTTGCGCTTCACGCGTTTGCGGGAAGATCGGCCGCTGCTCGAGACAGCTCGCCGGGACGCTGAGGCGCTCGTGGAGTACGACGGCCCGCTCACGGACGAGGTCGAGCGCCTGTTCGCCGCTACGGCCACGTCCAGTCTCGCGTAGGCGTTCCCCACAGGGGCCTGACCCCTGGTGACCCGCCGGCAGAGACGATGCCGCTGAGTGGGCTCGGGGCGCGAGTGCAGCGGTTTCGCTTCAGCGGACATGGCCGCGGGCTTGTCCCCTGTTGCCGGCCTGCCGAGCCTAGTCTTTGCGTCGTGCGAATCGTCGCCGGCGAGCACAAGGGCGCGCGGATTCTCGCCCCGAGGGGCCTGGACACGCGCCCGACCTCGGATCGCGTCCGCGAGGCCGCTTTCAACCTGATCGGCCCTGTCGAGGGCGCGGAAGTGCTCGATCTCTTCGCCGGCTCGGGCGCGATGGGCCTCGAGGCGCTCTCGCGCGGTGCCCGCGGCGCGGTCTTCGTCGAGCACGACCGGGACGCGTGCCGGACGATCGAGCGGAACCTCGAGAAGCTCGGGCTCGCAGGCGCGATCGTCCTCTGCCAGGAGGCCCGTCGCGCGCTGGCAGCGGAGGCGGCGGCGGGCAGGCGTTACGATCTCGTGCTCGTCGACCCGCCCTACGAGATGTTCGCCCAACTGCAGACGGCCTTCGAGGCCTATCTCCCCGCCGTGGTCGCGCCTGACGGCCTGCTCGTCGTCGAGACTGCCGCGGGCGATGAGCCGGAGCTCGCGGGCCTCCAAGCGCGGACGAGCCGTCGCTACGGCTCGGCGCGGCTGACCCTCTTCGAACACGCATGAGTGCCGCCGAGCCGATCGTCGCGATCTGCCCGGGGAGCTACGACCCCGTCACGAACGGGCACCTCGACGTGATCACTCGCGCGGCCGTGATCTTCGATCGCGTCGTCGTCGGGGTCGTCCGCGATCCGCACCACAAGCGCACCCTGTTCACCGTCGAGGAGCGCGTGGAATTCCTGCGCAAGGCGCTTGCGGCCCACGGGAACGTGGACGTCGACGTCTTCGCGGAGCTCGTCGTCGAGTTCGCCCGCAAGCACCGAGCGAAGACGATGGTCAAGGGTTTGCGGGTGATCTCGGACTTCGAGTGGGAATTCCAGATGAACCACCTGAACCGCCTGCTCGCACCCGATGTGGAGACGCTCTACATGATGGCGAGCCCCCAGTACAGCTTCGTCTCCTCGAGCGGCGTGAAGGAGATCGCCGCTTTCGGAGGAAACGTGGACGAACTGGTACCCGCAACGGTCGCAGAACGGTTCCGGGAGATGTTCCCCGAAGGGCGACCGGGTGCGCCTTTGAGTCCGCAAGAGTAGACTGGGAGACATATGGACGTCCTTGTTCTCATCGACAAACTCGACGATCTCGTCCACAACGCGAAGGCCGTCCCGCTCACTGATCAGGTGCGGATCGACCGGGAGGAGATCTACGACATCCTCGATCAGATGCGCGCAACGATCCCGGAAGAGATCAAGCAGGCGCGCTGGATCGTGAAGGAGCGCCAGGAGATGCTCGCCGAGGCGAAGCGGGAGTGCGACCGGATTCTGGGAGAGGCGCGCGAGCAGGCGGTGCGCGAGGCCTCGCAGACCGAGATCGTCAAGCTCGCCGAGCGGCAGGCGCAGGAGATCATCGACGACGCCCGGCGCCAAGCCCGCGAGACGCGTCTGGAGATGGAGGACTGGGCCGACAGCATCCTCTCGACCCTCGAGGTGAACCTCGAGAAGTTCCTCACCGCGGTCAAGCGCGGGCGCGAGCGGCTGCACGAGCGCTCGCAGGAGACCGTCATCGCCGGTGTCGGCGGCGGCCTCTCCGACGACGGCGAGCCGTACTAGCCGCCCGGGCGGGAGAAGGCGTCACACTCTCGGCGCAGCCGCGTCACCCACGCGTGCGTTCCTTCGCAGTAGGCTCGTAGCGGGGAGGAGGCTAGGGACACCGAAGCGCCGGAGCCATGTCTCGGGCGGACTCGGCCCGGTAAGCCATGTCCGGCGGGGACGCGGTTAGGCTGCTTGCGCTGTCGCCTCGAAGCGCGCGCAGAGCTTCGCAGCTGCCGCGACGAACGCCTCGGCCGCTCGCGTCCGCCGTCGGTCGCGATGCCAGGCGATCCCGATCAGACGCGGCGCGACCCGATCGCCCAGGTCGAGCACGGCCACGCTCTCGTCGGTCTCGTCGACCGTCAGCCGCGGCGTCAGTGCGACGCCGACGCCGGCTGCAACGAGCCCCTGCACCGTGCCGTTGTCGTCCGAACGGAACACGACCTTCGGCTGCCGCCCCGCGATCTGCAGGCGCGCCTCGACCGCCTGGGTCGTGCGGCAGGTGCGATAACCGATGAGGGGTAGCTCCGCGATCTCGCGCAAGGTCGGCGGCCGGTCGCGCCCCGCGAGCGGCGAGTCAGCCGGCACGACCAGCACATACGGGTCGCGCATCAGCTCGATCGACTCGAAGGGCCCGGGCGGCAACGGCAGGATCGCGAACGTCAGGTCCAGCTCGCCACGCTCGACGCCCTGGAGCAGCTCGCTGTCGTCGGCGGATTCGACGAGGCTGATATCTACCTTCGGCCACGCGTTGCGGAACTCACGCAGCAGGGTAGGCAGGATCTTCGAGCCGACGCTCTGGTACGTCCCGACCCGCAGCGGCCCCGCATCGCCCGCCTCGAGCGCCGTCAGGTCGGCCTGAGCAGCCTGGAGCCGCGCGGCGATTCCCTCGGCGTGCTTCAGGAGCAGCCGTCCCGCCTCGGTGAGCGACACGGGACGCGGCCCCCCGGGGCGGTCGATCAGCCGCTGACCGACGATCTTCTCCAGCGCCCCAATCTGCTGGCTGATCGCGGATTGCGTGTAGCCGAGCGCGCTCGCCGCCCGCCCGAACGAGCCCTCCTCGGCGACGCCCTTCAAGGCGATCAGATGGCGCAGTTCGAGCCCGAGCCAATTATCAGTCTGCATGATCGTGACAAACGATAACACGACTTGTGCTTATGGGCTCACCTCAGGCATCGTGTCTTCGTTCATGTCAGTGATGACCCTCATCCTCCTCGCCTTCGTCGTCCTGGCGTTCGCCGCCTCGGCACTTCAGAACGGTCGTGATCTGGACGACCGCGATCGTCGCCGCTGGTGGCCGGGCGCGAGGTAGCGCCCGCACGCCTCTGGGCGGCGCTGCTCGTCGTCTACGTCGTCTGGGGCTCGACCTACCTCGGCATCCTGCTCGCGATTCGCACCGTGCCGATCTTCATGGCGGGCGCGATCCGCTTCCTCGTCGCGGGCCTGCTTCTCTACGCCTGGTCGATCCGGCGAGGTGATCGGAGCGACCGTCCGGGCCGCCGTCAGTGGCTGGCGGCCACGGTCGTCGGCGCCGCCCTGTTCCCGCTCGGCAACACGGGCGTGGCCTGGGCCGAGAAGCGGGTCTCGACCGGGATCGCATCGCTCGTCATCGCGACGGTCCCGTTGTGGATCGCGCTCTTCGACCGCGTCGCCTGCGGCCAGCGGCTCGGACGGCTGACGGTGCTCGGGCTCGCCGTCGGCTTTGGCGGCGCCGCGCTGCTTGCGAGCCCAGGCGGCGGCGATCGCGTCGACATCGTCGGTCTGATCGTGCTCCTCCTCGCGGCTGCCGCGTGGGCGGCGGGGTCGCTCTATTCGAGGCGGGCGCCATTGCCGCGCCGGCCGCTCGTCAGCTCGTCGATGCAGATGATCGTCGGCGGCCTCATCCTCCTCGTCGTCGCGCTCGGTAGCGGAGACGCGTCGCGCCTCGGCCGCGTCTCGACCGAGTCGATCCTGGCGCTCGTCTACCTCGTTCTCTTCGGGTCGATCCTGGCCTTCAGCGCCTATGCCTGGCTGTTGCGCGTCGCGCGGACCTCGCTCGTCGCGACGTATGCGTACGTCAACCCCCTCGTCGCCGTGTTCCTCGGCTTCGGGTTCGAGAACGAGAAGATCGGCCTGCGGACACTCGCCGCCGGCGCGCTGATCCTGCTGGCCGTCGCGCTGATCGTGACGCCGCACCGGAAGCGCGGAGATCGCGCGGTCGCTCTCGCCGCCCGCGCTCGCTAACCTGGATCGCATGACCACGTTCGACCTTCGGTCGGTGCGTGTGCGCTCGGGAGAGGAGTGGCGAGATGAGCATCAGATCGAGCTCGGCCCGCTCGTGCTCGCCGGTCAGCGGTACGTCCCGGTGCCCGAGCAGCTGCCTGCCGAGCTCACGATCACCCAGGCCTCCACGGGGACGGTCTTCGAGCTGCGCTTCGGAGTACGCCTGCACGGGCCATGCTTCCGCTGCCTGGCCGACGCTGTGATCGAGCGCCGCCTGCACGTGCGCGAGTACCAGGCGACGAGCCCCGGAGGCTCGGAAGAGCTGATGACGCCGTATCTCGAGGAGACGAGGCTCGACCTGACGGCGTGGGCGCGCGACGCGCTCGTGCTCTCGCTGCCGGAGCAGATCCTCTGCCGCCCCGACTGCGCGGGCCTGTGCCCCGCCTGCGGTCGCGACCTGAACCGTGAGCCGCACGAGCACGAGGAGATCGAGTCGGATCCTCGCTGGGCCGCCCTCGCCGAGCTCCGCGAGAAGCTGTAGAAGGTTTCCCGAAGTCGTCACAGTCGCGTGCGCTTTCAGCGGGTATCGTCGACCGTGAGGGAGGCGGGTCGACCCCCCACCCAGGGTGGGGGAAGTACCTACTTTTTGCCCGCCGGCGGGCTGAGAGCCCGGGCCGGGCGGCTATAGTGGTCGCCGGTCATGGCCGTCCCCAAGAAGAAAACCTCCAAGGCCCGCCGCGACAAGCGGCGCGCGCAGCACGGGATCGAGGCGCCTCGCGTGAACCTCTGCCCGACCTGCCACCAGCCGAAGCAGCCGCACCGGCTCTGCCCGACCTGCAAGACATACCGCGGTCGCGACGTCGAGCCGTTCAGCGCTCCCGCTCCGTAGCCGCGTGACCGCGATCAGGGTGGCGGTAGACGCCCTCGGTGGCGATCGCGCCTCCGACGAGGTCGTTGCCGGCGCGCTCACGGCGCGCTCGGACGCGATCGCGCCGGTTCTCTACGGGCCTGCCGACCTCGACGCCCACGGCCTCGAGCACGTCGTGACGACGCAGGTCGTCGCCATGGACGACAAGCCCGCGGACGCCGTCCGCGGGAAGCCCGACAGTTCGCTCGTCGCCGCTTGTCGCGCCGTCGGAAAGGGTGAGGCGGCCGCAGTGGTCTCGGCGGGGAACACCGGCGCGATGCTCGCGGCAGGCCTGCTCGAGATCCGCCGGCTGCCCGGTGTGATGAGGCCCGCGATCGCAGTCCCGATCCCGGCACGCGACGGCCCGTCCGTACTCCTCGATTGTGGCGCGAACGCGGACGGGCGCGCCGAGCACCTGCTCCAGTTCGCCCACATGGGCGCGATCTTCGCCGAGGAGATCCTGGGCATCGCCGATCCGGAGGTGCGCCTGCTCTCGATCGGCGAGGAGCCCGAGAAGGGCAACCAGCTCACGCTCGAGGCTCATGCGTTGCTCGCGGCGAGCCCGCTTCGCTTCGCGGGAAACTGCGAGGCGCGCGACCTGCTCGCCCGCGCGGCGGACGTCGTCGTCGCCGACGGGTTCACGGGCAACGTCGCCCTCAAGGCACTCGAAGGGACGATCAGGACGCTGCTCGAGGCGCTCCGCTCCGAGATCACCGCGACCGCAATGGGCAAGCTCGGCGGCCTGCTGATCCGGCCTGCATCGCGCCGGCTCCGAGCCCGTCTCGACCCAGATACCTATGGCGGCGCTTACCTGCTCGGCCTTCGCGGGATCATGGTGATCGCACACGGGAACTCGTCGCGCACGGCGATCGCGAACGCGATTCGCCTCGCGGCGCGAGGTGTCGAGCACGACGTCGTGGGACGCCTTGCCGAGCGGCTGCCGGAGCGCGTGTTAGCATCGGCGCGCTCAGAACCCGACAGGTAGGAGAGGAGCCATGGCAGCTTCGCGCGAGGAAGTTTTCGAGCGGGTCAAGGAAGTGCTGACCGAGCAGCTCGGAATCGACGAGAGCGAGATCGCGGAGGAGGCGTCGTTCACCGAGGATCTCGATGCGGACTCGCTCGACCTCGTCGAGCTGATCATGGAGCTCGAGGATCAGTTCGGGATCAAGATCTCCGACGAGGACGCCCAGAAGATCCAGACCGTCGGGCAGGCCGTCGACTACGTCTCGTCGCACCAGTAGCCGGGCACCCAGCGGCAAGACCGAGCCGCTCAAGAAGCTGATCCTGTCGCTACCGCGAGGGCGGCGCGAGCACGTCTTCACGCACTCCGCGTGGGCGCCCGACCGCGCCGACTCGTACGAGCGGCTGGAGTTTCTCGGCGACTCCGTGCTCGAGTTGGCCGTCGCCCAGGAGCTCTACAAGCGATTCCCCGACATGGCCGAAGGGCGCCTCGCGAAGATCCGCTCGCATGTCGTCTCGCGGCAGAGCTGCGCGGTGGTCGGGCGCGAGCTCGATCTCGGGGCGGCGCTCGCGGAGCGGGGTGGGGCCTTGCCGCCCGACGAGCTCGAGCGGCTCGTCCGCAACCGGAACGTGCTGGCGGCCCTGCTCGAGGCGGCGCTCGCCGCGCTCTTCCTCGAGTACGGGTACGAGAAGATCGAGAAGGCGATCTGCGAGGCATTCAGCGGCCGGATCGAGTTCGCCTCGACCCAGTACGTCGACTACAAGACCGAGCTGCAGGAGGTGCTCGCCCGCCAGCGCAGACAGGTTTCGTACACCGTCCTCGAGGTCGAGGGTCCTGCACATGAGCGCGAGTTCACGTGCGCCGCGCTGATCGACGGGAAGCAGTTGGGAAGCGGTACAGGCCGCACCAAGAAGGACGCCGAGCAGGCAGCTGCCCGCCAGGCGCTCGAGGCGATCGAAGGGCGTCCGCAGCGATCGGCAGACTGACCCGCGCGTGCATCTTCGCGCGATCCGAATCCGCGGCTTCAAGTCGTTTCCCGACCCGATCGAGGTCCGCCTCGAGCGGGGTGTGGCCGTGGTCGTCGGGCCGAACGGCTCAGGGAAATCGAACATCGCCGACGCGCTCGTCTGGGCGTCGGGGAGCCAGGCGCCGAGCGAGCTCCGCGCCGAGAAGCCCGACGACGTGCTGTTCGCCGGCTCCGGTGGGCGCGGGCCGGCGGCGTTCGCCGAGGTGGAGCTGTCGCTCGACAACTCGGACGGCGCGCTCGCCTCGCTCGACTTCGCCGAGATCTCGATCGCACGGCGCCTGCATCGCGGCGGCGAGGGCCAATACCTGATCAACGGCGCGACGGTCCGCCGGCTCGACCTCGTCGAGTTGCTCGCCGACGTCGGACTGGGCGCGGGTGCCGGCTCGGTCGTCAGCCAGGGTCGTGTCGAGGCGATCCTGGCGAGCAAGCCCGAGGAACGGCGCGCGCTCGTCGAGGAGGCGGCCGGGCTCGGCAAGTTCAAGCGGCGGCGGCACCGGGCCGAGCTGAAGCTCGCGCGCGTGGCGACCCAGGTCGAACGCGCCCGCGACCTGGAGGCCGAGGTGCAGAAGCGGCTGCGACCGCTCGCACTGCAGGCAACCGCGGCCGAGCGGGCAGAGAAGCTCGTCACCGAGATCGCGGGCTTGCGTGCGGGGATCGCCGCCCAGGATGCCGCCGAGCTCGAGCGACGGCTGGGAGAAACCGCGGTCCGGCGCGAGGTCGTGGCGCGCGAGCGCGCGGCGGTCGAGCGCCGACTCGAGGGCGTTCTGGCGGAACGGACGAAGGCCGAGGAGGCGCTCGCCGATGCTGCGGGCGGACGCGAGGGAACGGCGGCGATCCTCTACCGGCTGCGCAGCGCGCAGGAGCGTCTTCAGCTTCGGCTGGAGGCTGCGCGCGAGCTTGCGGCGCGACTGGCGGAGCCGATTCCCGACCGCAGCGGAGACGACCTGCGCGAGCGGGCGCAGCTCGTGGAGGCGCGCGCGGCTGCGGTCGCACGTGCCCTCGCGGAGCGTGAGGGTCTGCCCCCCGCGGCCAGGGCGCTGGCCGAACGCGGAGCGCGGCTCGCGCTCGACCTCGTCGAGGTCGAGCCCGGTTACGAGCGGGCTGTCGCAGCGGCGCTCGGCTCGCGCGCGGCGGCTCTGGTCGCTGCGGACCTGTCCGAGGGCCTGACCCTGCTGGAGCGCGCTGCCGACGAAGGGCTCGGCAGCGTCACCGTTTTGCTCGGCGCTCCGGCGGCGGACGGCGGCTCGCTGCTCGAGCACGTCACCGGCGACCCGCGTGTCACTTCGCTGCTCGCTGGAATCGAAGTCGTCGACGACCTGCGGGAAGCGACCCGCCCGGCCGTGACACGCCAAGGCCATTTCCGCGATCCGGACCGAGGAGAGCTCGCGTTTGCGGGCGAGGCCGCGGAGGCCGTGCTGCTCGAGCTCGAGGCTCGTCACCGGCAGCTCGTCGCCGAGGCGGGCGAGCTCACAGCGCGCGCGGCGAGGCCGACGGGGCCCCGCACGGCCGATCCGTTCCTGGTCGCCGCTGCCGAGCGGCTCGTCGCGGCGCTCACTGCAGGGGTGGCCGCCGCCGATCGTGCCGAGCGCCCGCTGAACGAGGACGCGGCGAGCGGCGGGGGCCAGGCGGCCGAGCTCGCGGCGGAGCTCCGACGGCTCGCGGGCGTCGAGGCGGAAGTGCGGCGTGAAGCGGCAGCGGCCGTCGAGAGTGCGACGACCGTCGACGTCGAGCGTGCGCGGCTCGAAGCCGAGGCGGCCGAGGCCGCCCGCCGGCTCGCGGAAGCCTCCGCGGAACCGGTCGACGGCGATCCAGCGGAGCTGAGGGACAAGCTCGAGCGGCTCGAGCGCCGGCGCGAGCTGCTCGGCGGCGTCAACCCGTTTGCGAAGGAGGAGTACGAGCAGGAGAAGGCACGGCTCTCGGATCTGACGATGCAGCGCGAGGATCTGCAGCAGAGCCTGGCCGAGCTCGAAAAGCTGAGGCGGGAGCTGACCGAGACCGTCGAGCGCCGCTTCGAGGAGACCTTCACCTCCGTTCGCGACAACTTCGCGGAGGTGGCCTCGACGCTCTTCCCGGGCGGCGAGGGGCGGCTGCGGCTGGCCGAAAGCGAGGACGGTGAGGAGCCCGGGATCGAGGTCGAGCTGCGGCCGGCCGGCAAGCGTGTCACCCGGCTGTCACTGCTGTCCGGCGGCGAGAAGGCGCTCGGGGCGATCTCGTTCTTGTTCGCGCTCTTCCTCGCCCGGCCGTGCCCGTTCTACCTGCTCGACGAGGTGGAGGCCGCGCTCGACGACGCGAACATCGGCCGCTTCGTCGACCTGCTCCGCCGCTTCGCCGACCGCGCGCAGTTCATCGTGATCACGCACCAGAAGCGGACGATGGAGGCTGCGGACATCTTGTACGGCGTGACGATGGGGCCCGACGGGGTCTCGCAGGTGGTCTCGCGGCGTCTGCCGCGCGAAGAGATCGCCGCCGCCTCCTAGGACATGTCCCGGCCGGGTCCCGTCCGGCCGCTCCCGGTGACAGTCACCACACGTGGCTGCCGCGGACATCTTCGTGACCGCCGCGGGGCCAAAGCGCTCACCCGGTGACTGTCACCGGGTGAGGCCGTTCGGCCACGCCCGAAAGGGATACCCACAGACACGGCTTGCGCGGCTAAGGTGGCCGCCGCGATGGGGCGATCCTGGGCTGAACTGCTCGGCGAGGAGAACGCCGACCCGGAGACCGACGAGGGCCGGCGATTCTTCGGGCGGCTTCGCGACTCGCTCGGCAAGAGCCGCCGCGCACTCTCGCTCGTCTCGTTCGACCGGCGCGACGAGGAGACGTGGGAGCAGCTCGAGGAGGCGCTGATCGTCACCGACATCGGCGTTGCCACCGCGACCGAGCTCGTGGAGCGCCTGCGCAAGCGTCGTACGGACGACCTCGAGCAGGAGCTGGTCGGCGAGATTGCGATGCTCCTCGGCGAGCCCGGGACGCTCAACGTCCGGGCCAGGCCGAGCGTCGTCCTCGTTGTCGGCGTGAACGGAACGGGCAAGACGACGACGATCGGCAAGCTCGCCCATCGGCTGCACGAGCACGGCCGCGACGTCCTTGTCGCGGCGGCCGACACGTTCCGAGCCGCCGCCGGGGAGCAGCTCGAGGTGTGGGCTACACGCGCCAACGCCGATTTCGTCGGCTCGACCCGCGGCCAGGATCCCGCGGCAGTCGCCTTCGACGCGATCGCCGCGGCGCAGGCCCGCGGCCGAGACGTGGTGATCGTCGACACCGCCGGCCGGCTTCACACCCAGGCGAACCTGATGGACGAGCTGGTGAAGATCCGCCGCGTAATCGAGCGGCAACTCCCGGAGGCGCCTCACGAGACGCTGCTCGTCCTCGACGCGACGACCGGCCAGAACGGCCTCCAGCAGGCGCGGCTCTTCCACGAGGCGGTCGGCCTCACCGGCGTGGCGCTGACGAAGCTCGACGGCTCCGCCAAGGGGGGCATCGCGATCGCCATCGCCCACGAGCTCGGCGTTCCGGTGAAGCTGATCGGCGTCGGCGAGGAAATCGACGATCTGCGCCCATTTGACCCGGAGGAATTCGCGCGCGCGCTCGTCTCGGGCTGACGAGCTCTTTACGTCCGGCTGCGCTCGACCTTACGAGCCGCCGGTACTACACACCTCATGGGATCGCTCCTCACTGCGCTCTTCGCCGCCGCGGCCCTCGCCGGCCACCCGCACACGCCCGCGCCGACGGGCATCCACAAGATCCAGCACGTGATCGTGATCATGCAAGAGAACCGCTCCTTCGACCAGTACTTCGGCACCTACCCCGGTGCAAATGGCCTGCCCGCCGGCGTCTGCGTCCCCGACCCGGCTAACGGCCAATGCGTCGCGCCCTTCCACGACCCGAACGACCTCAACCACGGGGGCCCGCACAGCGCCGATGCCTTCGTCGCCGATCTCAACGGCGGCAAGCTGGACGGGTTCATCGGGCAGGCCGAGATGGGCGGCAAGAAGGGGTGCAAGCAGCACCCCGACAACCCGATCTGTGGGAGCCCGAACGCCCACGACGTGATGGGCTACAAGACTGCGCAGGACATCCCGAACTACTGGGCCTACGCGAAGAACTTCGTCCTCCAGGACAGGATGTTCGAGCCGGACGCCTCCTGGAGCCTGCCCTCGCACCTGTTCATGGTCTCCGGCTGGTCGGCGACCTGCTCGAACCCGCTCGACGCGACGACCTGCACGAGCACGCTCGGCAAGCCCGACACCGAAGCGAGTCCGACCCAACCCGACTACGGCTGGACGGACGTCACCTACCTGCTCCACAAGAACCACGTCTCCTGGCGCTACTACGTCGACCAGGGCACCCAGCCCGACTGCGACGACGACGCGATGGTCTGCGGCTCGAAGCCGCAAAAGGTCGGGACGCCGGAGATCTGGAACCCGCTGCCTGACTTCGTCACCGTCCACCAGGACAATGAGGTCGGCAACATCCAGCCGATCTCCAAGTTCTCCGAGGCGGCGCGCAGCAACAGCCTGCCGGCGGTCACCTGGATCGCGCCGAGCAACAAATACAGCGAGCACCCGCCCGGGCTCGTCAGCGACGGCCAGTACCGGGTGACCAGCCTGATCGACGCGGTCATGCGCAGCAAGAACTGGTCGAGCACCGCGATCTTCCTCGCCTGGGACGACTGGGGCGGCTTCTACGACCACGTCATCCCGCCCAAGGTCGACGGCAACGGGTACGGCTTCCGGGTGCCCGGGCTTCTGATCAGTCCGTACGCGAGGCGCGGAGTGATCGACCACCAGACGCTCAGCTTCGATGCCTACCTCAAGTTCATCGAGGACGACTTCCTCGGCGGCCAGCGGCTCGACCCGTCGACCGACGGACGCCCGGATCCGCGGCCGACCGTGCGCGAGAGCGTTCCGCAGCTCGGCGACCTCCAGCGGGAGTTCGACTTCAGCCAGCCGCCGCGCCCGCCGCTGATCCTGCCGCCGCGACCGACTGGATAAGCTCGCGCCCATGCGGGCGCCCTCGCTGCCGACCGACGTCCCCTGGCTGAACGTGATCCGACCGTTGCGGGACGAGGAGCTCCGCGGCCGGGTCGTCCTGCTGGACTTCTTCACGTACTGCTGAATCAACTGCCTACATACGCTGCCCGTGCTGGCGGCGCTGGAGAGGGAGCTGGAGGACGCGCCGTTTCTCGCGATCGGCGTCCACTCGCCCAAGTTTCCGAACGAGCGCGACCCCGAGATGGTCAGGCAGGCCGTGGCGCGGTACGGGATCACCCATCCGGTCGTCATCGACTCGGGGATGGAGATCTGGCGCCAGTTCGGCGTGCGCGCTTGGCCGACGATCGCGGTGCTCGACCCGGAGGGCCGGATCGTCGTCGCCGGGGCGGGGGAGCCCGTGGCCGCGATGCTTCGCCGCGTCGTCCTCGAGACGCTCGACGAGGCGGAGCGCGCCGGAACCCTCGACCCCAAGCCGCTGCCGCTCCACCACGAAGCGGCTCCGCGCGGCTCGCTCGCCTACCCCGGGAAGGTGCTCGCTGCCGGCGGGAAGGTCTTCGTCGCCGACACCGGCCACAACCAGGTCGTCGAGCTCGACACCCGCGGCGAGGAGCGGCGGCGCTTCGGCGGCTTCCACCACCCGAACGGACTCGCCTTCGCGGGCAAGACGCTCTACGTGGCGGACACCGGTGCGCATGCGCTGCGCGCGGTGAGCCTCGACTCGGGCGAGGTGGAGACGCTCGCAGAGGGACTGCGGTCGCCCTGGGATCTCGCGCTGCACGACGGCCTGGTCTACGTCGCGATGGCCGGCTCGCACCAGATCTGGCGCTTCGACCTCGCGAGCGGGGCGTTCGACGTCTTCGCCGGTACCGGGCGCGAGCTGCGCATCGACGGGCCCGCGGAGGAGGCGGCGTTCGCCCAGCCGAGCGGCCTGGCCGTGCTCGGCTCGTCGCTCTACATCGCCGACAGCGAGATCTCGAGCATCCGGGCGATCGACGGTCTCGGCGGCGACCCGGTCGTGCGAACGGTCTGCGGCTCAGGTGAGCTGTTCGGCTTCGGCGACCGCGACGGCACGGGTACCGAGGTGCTGATGCAGCATCCCATCGGCATTGCGGCCGGGAAACGTGGCGTCTACGTCGCCGACACGTTCAACCACAAGATCCGCCGGGTAGATCCGGCGAGCGGCAAGTGCCACACGGTCTTCGGCAACGGCGACCCGGAGCGCCTCGCGGAGCTCTGGCCCGGAGCCCCGCTCACAGACGGCTCGCTCGACGCGCCTGCGTTCTTCGAGCCGGAGGGTCTGGCGATCGCCGGCGGCGCCGTGCTCGTCGCGGACACGAACAACCACCGCGTGCTGGCGATCCGGCTGAAGGACGGAGCCCGCCGAGTTCTCTTCGGCGGCTAGCCAGAGTCGAAATCGGGCACTGCGTACACTGATCGGCGGTGTTCGACTCGCTTTCCGACAAGCTGCAGGCCGTTCTCGGCGGCCTACGAAGCCGTGGCCGCCTCGACGAGGAGACGGTCGCCAAGGCTCTGCGCGAGATCCGTCTCGCGCTGCTCGAAGCCGACGTTCACTTCGAGGTCGTGAAGGACTTCACGGCCCGGGTGAGAGAGCGCGCGACCGGGACCGAGGTGACGAAAAGCCTCACCCCCGGCCAGCAGGTCGTGAAGATCGTGCACGAGGAGCTGACCGCGATCATGGGCTCGGGCGACTCGAAGCTCGCGTTCTCCGGCCGGCCGCCGACGGTGATCCTGCTCGCCGGCCTGCAAGGCGCGGGTAAGACGACTGCCGCCGCGAAGCTGGCGCTGCTCCTCCGCAAGGAGAAGCGCACGCCGGCTCTCGTCCCGGCCGATTTGCAGCGCCCGGCCGCGATCGACCAGCTCGAGCAGCTCGGCCGCCAGATCCAGGTGCCGGTCTACCGCGGCGAAGGCGATCCCGTGGCGGTCGCGAAGGCCGGCGTCGAGCAGGCGCGCCAGAACGGCCAGGACGTCGTGATCGTCGACACCGCGGGCCGCCTCCAGATCGACGAGGCGCTGATGGACGAGCTGGCGGCGATCCGCGCAGCGACGAAGCCGACCAACGTCCTGCTCGTCCTCGACGCAATGACCGGCCAGGAGGCCGTCAACGTCGCCCAGGCCTTCCAGGAGCGAATCGCCTTCGACGGTGTGCTCCTGACGAAGCTCGACGGCGATGCCCGCGGCGGCGCAGCACTCTCCGTGAGGGCTGTGACCGGCAAGCCGATCAAGCTGGTCTCCCTCGGCGAGAAGCTCGACCAGCTCGAGTACTTCCACCCGGACCGGATGGCCTCGCGAATCCTCGGCATGGGCGACGTGCTGACCCTGATCGAGAAGGCCGAGGCGGCGGTCGAGCAGGACGAGCAGGCCGAGCTGGAGCGGCGGATGCTTACAGGCCAGTTCACGTTCGACGACTTCCTGACGAGCTACCGGATGCTCCGCAAGATGGGGCCGCTCCAGGGGGTGTTGAAGATGCTCCCCGGCATCGGCAACCAACTGAAGGGTGTCGACGTCGACGAGCGTGAGCTCGGGCGCACCGAGGCGATCGTGCTCTCGATGACCCCGCGCGAGCGACAGCTGCCGCATCTGATCGACGGCTCGCGCCGGGTCAGGATCGCCCGCGGCAGTGGCACGACCGTTCAGCAGGTCAACCACCTGCTGAACGCACGCAAGCAGATGGAGAAGATGATGAAGCAGCTCGGGAAGGGCAAGATGCCCGCGCTGCCTGGACAACTCACCCGGAGGTAGGAATGGCTGTCAAGTTGAGACTGACCCGCGTCGGGTCGAAGAAGAACCCGATCTACCGCGTCGTCGCGGCCGACTCACGCTCGCCGCGCGACGGCAAGTTCATCGAGATCATCGGCCGCTACAACCCGCAGACCGACCCCTCGACGATCGAGATCGACGAGGCGAAGGCGAAGGACTGGCTCTCGAAGGGCGCGCAGCCCACCGAGTCCGTCTCGCGCTTGTTGAAGATCAAGAACATCGCGGTGAAGTGACGAGTGCTGCGGCCGATCTCGTCGTCTACCTCGCGCGACAGCTCGTCGACGAGCCCGAGGCGGTCGAGGTCGAGGAGGTCGAGCAGGACGACGCGCTCGTCCTGCAACTGCGCGTGGCCGAGGGCGACGTCGGCAAGGTGATCGGCCGAGGCGGCAGGATCGTCCGGGCGCTGCGGACCGTCGTGCGGGCGAGCTCCGCTCGCGCCGGCCGACGCGTCCTGCTCGAGATCGTCGAGTAGCGGCTTGCGGGTCGCTGCGCTCTACGACATCCACGGCAACCTGGCCGCGCTCGACGCGGTGCTCGCGGAGGTCGACGCCGACCTGATCGTGGTCGGTGGCGACATCGTCGGCGGCGAGCAGACAACCGAGGCGCTGGAGCGCTTGCGCGCCCGTGGCGACGTGCGCTTCGTCCGCGGCAACTGCGAGCGCGCCCTCGTCGAGCCGGGCGTGGCGCCCCCAGGCGTCTTCGACCCGATCCGGGAGACGCTGACCGGAGAGCAAATCGACTTCCTCTACGGCCTGCCAGCGCAGCTGACGCTCGAGGTCGACGGCCTCGGCTCGGTTCGCTTCTGCCATGCAACCCCCCGCAACGACACCGAGATCTTCACGATCCTGAGCCCCGACGAGCGCGTGCGGGACCTGCTCAGCGGCGTCCCGGAGAGCGTGGTCGTCTGCGGTCACACCCACATGCAGGCCGATCGTCGCGTCGACGAGTATCGAATCGTCAACGCGGGCAGCGTCGGCATGCCCTACGAAGACGCACCCGGCGCGTACTGGGCGCTGCTCGGGGCCGATGTCGAGCTGCGCCGGACCGAGTACGAGGGCGCTCCTATCCCTGAGTCCACGCGTGACGAGGCGAGCTCGTACTTCGAGAGCCTCGTTGCCTGACGACCACGTCCGCGTCGGCCGGGTCGGGAGGCCGCACGGGCTCGACGGCTCCTTCTTTATCGAGCATCCGAGCGAGACGCGAGACCGGTTCGAGGTCGGCGCCTCGCTCTGGGTCGCCGGCGAGGCGGCGAAGGTCGTCGGGGCGAGGCAGGCGCGCGGCCGGCCGATCGTGAAGCTCGACCGGGCGGTCCCGCGAGGCGCCTGGCTCACCGTTCCGCGCGCCGCGCTGCCCGCTCCCGGCGAGGACTCGTACTACACCTACCAGCTCGTCGGCCTCGAAGTGGTCGAGGAGGGCGGCCGTCCACTCGGCCGCGTGCAGGAGGTCGCGCCGGGCGTCGCGAACGACGTGCTCGAGCTCGACTCCGGCCTGGCGCTGCCGATGCACGAGGCTTGTGTCCGCGAGATCGACCTCGACGCAGGCACAATCGTCGTCGCGCCCGGCTTCACCGAGTCCACCTGATGCAGATCGACGTCTTCACCTTGGTTCCGCATGCCTTCGGCTGGCAGACCGAGCGACGCCCGGTGTCGGCCGTCCTCGGCGGCGAGCTCGAGCTGCGACTGTTCAACTACCGCGACTACACGCCGCTGAAGGCTGCGCAGGTGGACGACGAGCCCTACGGCGGCGGCGCAGGCATGGTCCTGCGCGTCGATGTGGCCGCGGCCGCGCTCGACGGCGTCTACGGCGGCGTGCCCGACCACCGTGTCGTCGCACTGACGCCGCAGGGGCGGCAGCTCACTCAGGAGGTCGTCGAGGAGCTTGCGGACGAGGAGCGGCTGACGGTGCTCTCGGCTCGCTTCGAGGGCTTCGACGAGCGGATCCTCACGCACCTCTGCTCGGACGCGATCTCGATCGGCCCCTACGTCCTCTCCGGCGGCGAGTTGCCGGCGATGGTCGTCGTGGACGCGATTGCGCGCCTGTTGCCTGGAGCGCTCAGCGAGGATTCCCACCGGCTCGAGAGCTTCTCGAGCGAGCTCTCGGGCGGTCTCGAATACCCGCACTACACGCGGCCCGCCGAGTTCCGCGGCTGGTCGGTGCCCGCCGTCCTCCTCTCAGGCGACCACGGGAGGATCGACGAATGGCGACGCCAGCAGAGCCACCGGCGGAGCGTCCAGGCTTGAAAAATCCCGTCGACCGGTTCACGCAGGGCCTACCTCGCGGGTGGCGGATCGCGATCGACTGGGTCGTGACGATCGTCGGCGCGATCGCGATCGTGCTCGCGATCAAGGCGTGGGTCGTCAATCCGTACCGGATCCCGTCCGCGTCGATGGAGCCGACGCTGCACTGCGCGCGTCCGGAGTCGGGCTGCGAAGCACGTTTCTCGGACCGTGTGCTCGCGAACCGTTTCATCTACCACTTCACCTCGCCTGCGCGCGGCGACATCATCGTCTTCCAGACGCCGCCGCTCGCAGCGCAGAAATGCGGCTCGGGCGGCACCTTCGTGAAGCGGCTGATCGGGCTTCCCGGCGAGATCGTCCAGGAGCAGCTGAAGAACGGGAAGGGCTACATCTACATCCAGAAGCCCGGCCAGACGAAGTTCTATCCGCTGACCGAGACGTATATCCAGGATCAGCGGCGGGACGCGCAGACCGGGACCTGGCAGGTCCCGAAGGGCCACTACTTCTTCATGGGCGACAACCGCGTCCAGTCGTGTGACTCGCGTGAATGGGGTTCGGTTCCCCGAGCGAACCTGATCGGCAAGGTTTTCGCGGTCTACTGGCCGCCGAACAGAATCGGCTTTCGCTAACCTGTCCCCGGCCTCGCGGGGCCGTCTTTCCATGAGCAAGATCATCGAGCAACTCGAGCGTCGCCAGCTGCGCGACGGCATCCCGCAGTTCAAGGCGGGCGACACGCTGCGCGTGCATTTCCGCGTAATCGAGGGTCAGCGCTCACGCGTTCAGGTCTTCGAGGGGATCTGCATCAAGCGGCAGGGCGCCGGCGTCCGCGAGACCTTCACGGCGCGCAAGCAGTCGTTCGGTGTCGGTGTCGAGCGGACGTTTCCGCTCCATTCGCCGAAGATCGAGAAGATCGAGGTCATGTCGATCGGCGACGTGAACCGCGCGAAGTTGTACTACTTGCGCGAAAAAGTGGGGAAGAAGGCGCGCGTTCGCGAGAAGATCTCGCGCGACCGAGTATCCTCGAAGAGTGCCGCCGCGGCAGCGCCAGAAGCTCCGAAAGACGGGGCACAAGCTTCTGAGGTTTGACCGCCGGCTCGGCGCCCGCTTCGTAGCGGGAGCCGACGAGGCGGGTCGCGGGTGTCTGGCGGGGCCCTTGGTGGTGGCGGGGGTGCTCCTCGATTACGAGTGCCTGCGCGATCACCGCGTGCGGCCGCTGGCGCTGTTGAACGACTCGAAGCAAGTGGGGCCGGAGCGGCGTGAGGAGCTGTTCCGGGCGGTGGTCGCTTGCGCCGAGAAGATCGTCGTCCGGGTCGTGCCGCCGGGAGACATCGACCGCAACGGGTTGCACCGCTCGAACCTGGAGGGGTTGCGGGCGGTCCTGCGGCCGCTCTGCCCGCCGGCGGAGGCATGTCTCGTCGACGGCTTTCGGCTCGGCCCGACCGCGCCGGCGCACACCGCGGTCGTCGACGGGGACGAGCGCAGCGCGGCGATCGCGGCCGCGTCGATCGTGGCGAAGGTCGTCCGCGACCGGGCGATGCGGCGGTTCGATGCGCTTTACCCGCGCTACGGCTTCCGCTCGCATGTCGGCTACATCACCCCCGAGCACTCGGCGCTGGTGCGCGCGAACGGCCCGACGGAGATCCATCGCCGCTCGTTCCAGGCGCTCTGCTATCTCTCGCAGGAGGAGCTGGCCCCCCGGCTGGAGGCGGAAGACGCGGCCTAGCACCACCGCGGCCGGGCGCGCCGCCGAGCGGCGTGCCCGCTGGTACTACCGGCTGCGCGGATACCGCGTGCTCGCCGTGAACGAACGCGCGGGAGGGAACGAGCTCGACGTGATCCTGCGCCGCGGTCGCAGGCTCGTGTTCTGCGAGGTGAAAGCGAAGAGTGGTGCGCGGTACGGCGATCCCTTCGAGATGGTCGGCCTGGAGAAGCAGCGCCGGCTGGTGCACGCGGCGGAGGCGTGGCTGGCCCGGCACCCGGAGCTCGAGGATCTGGAGATGGAGTTCGAAGTGATCGCGCTCCGCGACGGGCGGCTCGAGCGGATGCGCGAAGCTCTCTCCGCGTAGACCGCTCGTCGGGCCGGCGTTGTGGAGAGTCGGTCACTCTCTCGATCCGAAATCGGCGCAGACGCGTGGGTGGGAACCGGGTATCGTCGCCGTCGAGGGCGGCGGGTTGCTTTCCCCACCCTGGGTGGGGGATGGGTCTCGATCGGCGCCGACTAGGACCGCGGCTCGCGGCGGCGAACTCCTCCTCGTGGCCGCGACCCAGGACGCGTTGTACCGCGAGATCGACCTCGACCTTTCCTGGTCGGAGCAGCAGCTACCCGAGCGCGAGCGGACGAAGCACGTGCACCGGCTACATCCCTACCTCGGGAAGTTCGTGCCACAGTTGGTCGAGGCGCTCCTCCAGCGTTACCTGCCGGCCAAAGGCCGCGTCCTCGACCCGTTCGCCGGGTCGGGGACGACGCTCGTGCAGGCGCTCGAGAGCGGCCGCCACGCCGCGGGCGCCGACATCGCCGCGTTCAACGCCCTTCTCATGCGCGTCAAGACCGCCACCTACAACGAGTTCGTCCTCGAGAAGGAGTTGCGCGATGCCTGCCGGCGGCTCGAGGCGTTGCAGGGACAGCCCCTGAAACGCGCCCTCCACGGCTACCTGGCCGAGTGGTACGCGCCCCGATCGGCCAACGAGCTCCTCCACTGGTGCTCCCTCGTATCCGATTACGAGCACGCGGACGTGCTCCGAGTTGTCCTGTCCCGTGCCGCCCGCTCGGCCCGGCGCACGACCCACTTCGAGCTCGAGACACCACGCGCCCCGCAGCTCACCCCGTACTGGTGCCACAAGCATCGTCGCGAGTGTCGCCCGGTCGAAGACGCGGCGCGCTTCCTCAAGCGCTACGCCCTCGACACGGTCACCCGGATCAGGGAGTTCGCGCGCGTGCGGGCGCGCGGCTGCGAGGCGATCGTCCTGCACGGAGACACCCGCGAGCTCGAGTGGCCGGGCAGCTTCGACGGCGTCGTCACCTCGCCGCCGTATCCGGGCCTGATCGACTACCACGAGCAACACCGCTACGCCTACGAGCTGCTCGGCCTCGAGGATCGCCGCAAGCGCGAGGTGGGTGCCGCAGCCGAGGGGACGAGCCGCGCCGCGCTCGCCGCGTACTCGGACGGCATCGCCGCCGCGCTCCGAAACGCCGCCGGCACCCTCCGGCCGGGCGCGCCGGTGGTGATCGTCGTCAACGACCGCCGCGACCTCTACCCCTCGATTCTCGAGGCCGCCGGTCTCGAGCTAGACGAGCGCTACCGCCGCCACGTCAACCGCCGCACAGGCCGTCGCGCGGGCGAGTTCTTCGAGGACGTTCTAGTCGCGCGGGCCTAGGAGTCGCTCGAGCAACTCGCGTCCGACCGTCGCCTCGAGCCGTTGCGCCGCGGGCGGGCGCGCCGGCCCGAGTAGCTTCTCGAGCAACGCGAGGTGAGCCAGCAAGCGCTCGGTGGGGTCGTTCACGGCGGCGGGGGCGATCGTAGCCACGTCCTCTCGCATCATCGCATCGTCGCCGCGGGGCCGGACGGTGATCCCTCGCCGGGGGTGTAAAGCCGCCTCATTCGAGGGTCTTGCGCTCCCGCCCCTCGTGCCGATGCTCTTCTTGATGAACGAACCGTTGCCCCTCACCTGGCTTCCGCTGGGCTCGCTGCTCGTGCGTGCCGGGATGCTCAGTCCCGAGCAGCTCGAGCTCGGCCTGATGGAGCAGCAGCAGCAGCCGGGCCGCCGGCTCGGCGAGCTGCTCGTCGAGTGGGGCTGGTTGACCGGGCGCGAGATCGCGCTCGCCCTCTCGGAGCAGTACGGCCTCGCGTTCCTCGACCTGGCCCGCAGCGTGCTCGACCCGCACGCCGCCGAGCGCGTCGACCGAGGGGTTGCGGAGCGGCTCCAGATCTTGCCCGTGCGCTTCCTCCCCGACGGCGTCCTGCTCGTCGCAGTCGGCGATCCGACCGATCTCGGTGCGGTCGAGGAGCTGCGTGGCCTTCTGTCCGTGCCGATTCGCGTGGCGGTCGTCGACGCTGCGGCGCTCGCCGCGGCGTACGGCCACGTGTACGGCCCGGCGTAATCTGCTTGCAAATAGCGGCATTTCGGCGTAGGGTCGCGCGCCATGGGGAGAGGTCGCGCCTTCGTGGGGGCGCTCGCGGCGGCTGTCGCGGTGCTGGCGCCTGCAACCGCTCGGGCGGCTCCAGCGAACGACGCCTTCGCGAGCGCGCAGGCACTCGCCGGAACTTCGGGTAGCGCGAACGGCTCCAACGGCGGCGCCACCAAGGAAAGCGGCGAGCCGAACCACGCGGGCAACCGGGGCGGCGCCTCCGTCTGGTTCTCCTGGACAGCGCCGGCGAGCGGCCCGGTCATCTTCGACACGGCCGGCTCGGCGCCGGACACGCTGCTCGCCGCGTATTCGGGGACGAACCTCCCCTCGCTCGTCTTTCTCGCCGGGAACGACGACGTGTCGAGCTCGGACAAGACGAGCCGTATCTCCTTCACAGCCACGGCCGGAACGGCCTACAGCATCGCGGTCGACGGCTGGCGCGGAGCGACGGGTACCGCTTCGCAGGGCCCGCTCGCGCTGCACTGGACGCTCGCGAGCAGCGGCGGCGGCGGCGTCGGCTCGACGAGACCGCCGAACGACGCATTCGCCGCAGCGGCGGCGCTCTCCGGAGCGACCGGAACCATCCGCGGCACGACCATCCAGGCGACCAAAGAGCCGGGAGAGCCGGCTCACGCCGGCAGCGGCGGCGCTTCGATCTGGTACGCGTGGACGGCACCGGCCAGCGGCACCGAGACCCTCACGACCGCGGGCTCGGGCTTCGACACGGTGCTCGCCGCGTATACCGGCTCGAGCGTCGGCGCGCTCACGGCCATCGCGTCGAACGACGATGCGTCGGGCTCGACGAGCACGAGCGCGATCTCGTTCACGGCAGCCGCCGGCACGACCTACCGGATCGCGGTGGATGGTTACCGGCATCGCTCGACCCGGGTCGTCGAGACGGGAGCCGCAGTCCTCAACTGGTCGGGGCAGGCCGCGTTCACGCCCCCGCCGGCCCCCGCAGCTCACGACCCCGCAATGCTTGCGGCCGGCGACATCGCGTCCTGCACCTCGAACGGGGACGAGCAGACCGCCCAGCTGCTCGCTCGCAACCAGCCGGATGCGATCGCGACCCTCGGCGACACCGTCTACGAGAACGCGACACCGGCCGATTTCGCCAATTGCTTTGCGCCGAGCTGGGGGCCGTACAAGGCGAAGCTCTGGCCGGCGGCCGGCAACCACGAGTACAAGACGGGCAGCGCCGCGGGCTACTTCGGCTACTTCGGCACGGTGGCCGGCGACCCGCGCCAGGGCTGGTACAGCTACGACCTCGGGACATGGCACGTGATCGTCCTCAACTCGGACTGCTCGTTCGTGGGCGGTTGCGGGCCGGGGAGTCCGCAGGAGACGTGGCTCCGCGCCGATCTCGCCGCGCATCCTGCCCGCTGCACGCTCGCGTACTGGCACCACCCGCTGTTCAGCTCGGGCTTCGTCGGCGACGACGCCGAGGTCGCGCCGTTCTGGCAAGCGCTGCAGGATTACGGCGCCGATCTCGTCCTCAACGGCCACGCCCACATGTACGAACGCTTCGCCAAGCAGACGCTGGGAGGAATCCGCTCGTCGTCGGGGATCCGCGAGCTCGTGGTCGGAACCGGCGGTGCGGAGCTCGTCGGCTTCGGGGCCGGCATGGCGCCGAACAGCGAGGTCGCGAACATCGTGACGTGGGGGATCCTCGAGCTAACGCTGCACCCGGGCAGCTACGAGTGGCGCTTCCTCCCGGTGGCGGGGAGCTCCTTCGTCGATTCGGGCTCCGACGTCTGCCATTAGTTCCAGAGTCGGCACAGACACGTAACACCGGCCGGGCTACGTTCGTGGAGTGCTCGCGCGGACGGTCACGCATGCGCTCGTCGGCCTCGATGCTCGCCGTGTCGAGGTCGAGGCGCGGGTCGGCAACGGCGTGCCCGGCTGGGCGATCGTCGGCCTCGCCGACCGGGCCTGCCAGGAGGCGAAGGAGCGCGTGCGCAGCGGCGTGCGGGCCGCCGAGGCCGAGTGGCCCCGCACTCGCGTTCTCGTCAACCTCGCTCCCGCGGCACTGCGGAAGGAGGGATCGGGTTACGACCTCCCGATTGCACTTGCAATCCTCGCGGCCTCGGGCCAGGTGCCCCAGGACCGCCTCGCGGGTCATGCGGCTGTCGGCGAGCTTGCGCTGGATGGACGTGTGCGGCCCGTTCGCGGCGTGCTGGCGGCGGCGGAGGGAGCGCGCCGCGGCGGGCTGACCAGGCTCCTCTGCGCGGCGGAGGCCTCGCCGGAGGCGGCGCTCGCAGGGATCGAGCCGGTTCCACTACGGCACCTTGCGGAGGCGATCGCGTACCTGCGCGGGGAGTACGAGCCGCCGCCGTTCGAGACGAACGAACACGGCTCCCCGGCCGCGGCCGTGCCGGATCTCGCCGACGTTCGTGGCCAGGAGCGGGCCCGTCGGGCACTCGAGATCGCCGCCGCGGGCGGTCACAACCTCCTGCTCGCCGGGCCACCGGGCACCGGGAAGACCATGCTCGCGCGGCGCCTACCCGGGATCCTGCCGCCGCTGACCCGGGACGAGGCGCTCGAGGTGACCCGCATCCACTCGGTGGCCGGTACGCTCGCACCTGGCCAGCCGCTGATCGAGACGCCGCCGTTTCGGGCTCCGCACCACAGCGCGTCGATGGCGGCGATCGTGGGAGGGGGCCAGGGGCCGCGCCCGGGCGAGGCGAGCTTGGCGCATCGCGGCGTGCTGCTCCTCGACGAGCTGCCGGAGTTCCTGCGGCCGGCGCTCGAGGCCCTGCGGCAGCCGCTCGAGGACGGTGTGGTCTCCGTCGTCCGTGTGGGCGGGCAGGCGCTCTTCCCGGCCAGCTTTCAGCTCGTTGCGACGATGAACCTGTGTCCGTGCGGCGCGCGTGGCGACTCGGCCGCGGAGTGCTCGTGCTCCGCCCAGCGCCTCGCCGCCTTTCGGGACAAGCTCTCGCGCGCGTTGCTCGACCGGTTCGACCTGGTCGTGACTGTTCCCCGGCCCCGCGCCAGCGAGCTGGCCGCGCCACCTGGCGAGGCTTCGGCGCCTGTGCGCGAGCGCGTGGCCGCCGCGCGCGAGCGCCTGCGGGAGCGGCGCCCGCGACGCTCCCAGGCCGCCGACGAGCTCCTGACGACCGCCGTCGAGCGGCTGCCGCTCTCGGGCCGCGGGCGGGCGCGCGTGGCCCGCGTTGCCGCGACGATCGCCGCGCTCGCCTCGTCGGATGAGGTGCTGCCCGAGCACCTCGCCGAGGCGCTTGCCTACCGCTCCCCGCGTGAGCTCGAATCGTGAACGAGCTGGCCCTGGCGGCCTTCGCCGCGGAGACCGATCGCCACCTCGTCGCAGAGCCGCGCAGCGCACGCTTCGAGCGCTTCGCGCGCGAGTTCGACTCGCCCGGCTATCTCGCGGGTCTCGAGGATCGTGGCTTTCGCTGGGTCGCGCGCTCGGCCGCCGGGTTCCCGGCGGCGCTGCGTGCGATCTTCGACGCGCCACCCGGACTCTTCCTACGCGGCGCCGGAGAGCCCGCGCTCCTCGAGCGCCCTGCGGTTGCGCTCGTGGGCGCCCGCGCCTGCTCGCCGTACGGGAGTCACGTCGCGCGGATGCTCGGCCGCGAGCTCGCGGCGGCCGGTCTCGTGGTCGTCAGCGGCCTCGCCCGCGGCGTCGACGCCGAGGCGCACCGCGGGGCCCTCGAAGCCGGCGGCACGACCGTCGCCGTGCTCGGCTGCGGGATCGACCGCATCTACCCGGCTGCCCATGCCGAGCTCGCCCGCAAGATCGAACAGTCGGGACTGATCGCCTGCGAGTACCCGCCGGGCGTAGAGCCCGCGCCCTGGCGCTTCCCGGCCCGCAACCGGATCATCGCGGGCCTCGCGGCCGCGACCGTCGTGGTCGAGGCACGCGAACGCAGCGGCGCGCTGATCACGGCTGATCTCGCGCTCGAGGAGGGGAGGGAGGTGTTCGCGGTGCCCGGCGAGATCACCTCGGCGCTCAGCGCCGGCACGAACGCGCTCCTGCGGCTCGGCGCGACCGCGGCGACCTCGAGCGCGGACATCCTCGAGTCGTTCGGGATCGACCACAGCCCGACCGAGCCGCCACCCGAAGCGGCCGGAGTGCTCGACCTCCTGCCCGCGAGCGCCGACGAGCTCGGGCGCGCGCTCGAGCTGGACGCGGCCGCCCTGGCCGCGCTGCTCGTCGACCTGGAGGTGAGCGGCGTCGTGGCCGCGAGCGAGGGGATCTACCGGCGGCGGTAGGCGAGCGTACGACTGATCCCGGCGAGGTAGCCGGCAGGCCGCGCGGTGGTCACGACCCGCAGCAAGGAGCGCCCGTGCGGCAGGAGCGGATGGGTAGTGACCGTCCCGTGGATCCCGAGTCGAACGCGCTTGACGACGAGCCAGCGTCCGTTGTGGCTCCGCTCGAGCGCCACGATGCGACCGGCGAACGAGCGGGCAGCGCTCACCCGGATCGAGAAGCGGCCCCCGGATAGGGCACGCATCGCGACGAGCGGCCTAATGCCGACAGTTGCGGTGCGGCTCGTCACGTCGAGCCAGACCGCCGCGTAGGAGGTCATGATCGCCGGCCGGGCGCGGTAGCTCCAGATGCCGCCCGCGCCGGTCGTCACGGTTGCCACCTCCACCAAGCCCTCGCCGTAGCGTTGCGCCTGCAGGAGCACGTGCTGGCCGGCATCCCTGCTCGAGACCAGTCCGGACAGCGTCACCGCCCCTCCGTAGGCGACACTGGACGGTGCGGCGGAAAGCGTGAGGGTCGCGGTGGTGAAGGTCAGGTCGCCGCCGTTGGTCGTGCCTGCGTCGTTGCTCGCGACGAGGCGGTAGTGGTAGGTGACGCCGGGCGTGAGTCCGGCGATCGTGGCGAGGACGTTGTGGTCGCCGGCCGTCGTGCCGCCGCTCTGGGTGGCCGTGCGCGAGCCGTACGCGGTGGTCGTTCCGAAGTCGAAGTACCAGGTCGTCGCGCGCCCGCGCGCGTCGGTCGAGCCGGTCAGCGTGGCCGAGTGGCCCTGGATCGACTGGGCCGGGCCGGTGCGGGCGCCGGGCGGGCCCGCGGTGCCGAAGGTGTGATCCGCGCCGGGACTCGTGCCGGCCGCGTTCGTCGCAACCAGGCGGAAGTGATACGTGGTACCGGGCGTGAGTCCGCTCAGCGTGGTCGAGATGCTCATCGCCTGCGTGCCGGAGCCCGCGCTGTGGGACGCGGTCTTCGAGCCGTAGCTCGTCGTCGTGCCGTACTCGAAGTACCAGCTCGTCGACTGGCCGTTCGGGTTGACGGTGCCGTCGACGATCGCCGACGTCGGGCCGATCGCGCTTGCGGAGCCGGTCGCCACGACCGGCGCGGAGCCGGTCGAGAAGGTCACGTCGGCACCTCGCGCCGTGCCCGCGTCGCTCGTCGCGACGAGCCGGTAGTGGTAGGTGCGACCGGCCTTGAGGCCCGAGATCGCCACCGACATCGGGACGGAGCTCTCGCCCGAGCCGGCGCTTTTGGCAGGCGTCTTCGTCCCGTAGCTCGTGCTCGTCCCATACTCGAAGTACGCGGTCGCCGCGCGGCCGTTCGGGTCGACGATGCCGTTGAGCGTCGCGGTCGTGCTGGTGACGCCGCTCGCGGCGTTCGTGACCGCGCCCGGCGCTGCAGACGTCGTGAAGATCCCGTCCGCGCCGTGGCTCGTCCCGGCAGTGCTCGAGGCGTCGAGCCGGTAGTGGTAGGTCGTGCCGGGGTGCAGGCTTGCGAGCGCCACCAAGACGTCGAGGTTCGCGGTTCCGGCGCCGGCGCTCTGCGATGCCGTCTTCGAGCCATAGCTCGTGGTGGTGCCGTACTCGAACTGCCAGGTCGTCGCGACGCCGTTCGGGTTCACGGTCCCGTGCATGGTGGCGGTGTTCGGCCCGACGGCGGTGACCGCGCCCGTGATCGCGGTCGGAGCGCTCGCAGCGGCCGCCGTTCCGGCAGAGAGGAGGAGCGCTACGAGCCCGATCGCGAGACATCTCACATGACCCTCTTTCCCTCCAGTCGTTAGGAGGATGCAAGGGCGAAGCAAGGTTTCTTCGTACGATTGCGCGATGAGCGAGTCGCAGGCGGTCGCGGCGAGGGCCGAAGAGGCTCTCCTCGGACTCTGGTTCTGGACGGTCGAGGACGTCCGCTACTCGGCGGGCGATCAGCTACCCGGCGGCTTGCGAGCGATCTACGCGCCAAACCCGAAGAGCGCGATTCGCACCCTGCTCGGGTGAGCGGCCCCTTCTGGCTCGAGGAGCCGGCGCCCGCGCTTCCGGACGTGCGCCTGACCGGGGCGCCCGAAGTCGAGATCGTCGGCGGAGGCGTCACCGGCTGCGCCTGCGCGCTCGAGCTCGCGGAGGCGGGCACTCGCGTGCGCCTGCACGAAGCGCGCGAGATCGCCGGGGGCGCGAGCGGCCGCAACGGCGGCTTCGCACTGCGCGGCGGAGCGGCCGCGTACGACATAACGGCGGAGTCGATCGGACGCGGCCCCGCGCGGGAGCTCTGGCGGCAGACCGAGACCGCACTCGACCGGCTCGAATCGCTCGCCGGCGACGCCTTTCGCCGCACGGGCAGCCTTCGACTCGCTTTCGACGAGGAGGAGCGGGAGGCGCTGCAGATCGAGTTCGAAACCCTGCGGGAGGACGGCTTCGCCGCCGAATGGGTCGGCCCGGGTCCTCGCTTTGCGGCCGCGATCTTTCACCCGCCGGACGGCTCTCTCCAGCCGGCGCGATTCGTCCGGCGGCTCGCGGTTGCCGCTGCCGAGGCGGGCGCCGAGCTGCGCGAGCACAGCCGGGTCGGCTCGCTGGACGAGCTCGAGGCGGACCGGGTCGTCGTCGCGACCGACGGATACCCGAGCGGGCTGCTCGGCGCGCTGGAAGGCCTGATCATCCCGACGCGCGGTCAGATGATCGCGACCGAGCCGCTGGCCGATCGGCTCTTCGACTGTCCGCACTACAGCCGCCACGGCTTCGACTACTGGCAGCAGTGGCCGGACGGGCGGCTGCTGGCCGGCGGCTTCCGCGATACCGCGATGGACTCGGAGTTCACGACCGAGGAGGTGACGACGCCGAGCATCCAGGATTCGCTCGAGGCGTTCATGTCCGAGCTCGCGGGCCGTCCCGTCGCGGTGACGCACCGCTGGGCCGGGATCTTCGGGCTCGTCCTCGACTTCCTGCCGGTCGTCGGCCCGGTGCCCGGCGAAGAGCGCGTCTGGGTCGCCGGCGGCTACTCGGGGCACGGCAACGTGCTCGGGTTGATGTGCGGCGAGCTCGTCGCGGACGCGATCCTGGGGCGCCAGCCGCTGGACCCGCTCTTCGACCCCGCGCGGTTGCTCTAGAGGTCGAGCTCGGGGACGGAGAGCTCGTTCGCGCCTTCCAGGGCCGCCAGGGCAAGCGCGAGATCCTGGATCGCCAGGCCTGTCGAGTCGAAGGTCGTGAGCTCCTCGGCGCTTCGGCGGCCGGGCGCAAGGCCGGCGAGGACGGCGCCGAGCTCCGTGACGTCGGCGCGGTCGAGCCTTCCTTCCTCCACCGCATGGGCAAGCTCGCCGCCGTGGCTTGCCTGCTCCCAGTCGTCGCAGAAGATCCGCGTGCGCAGCAGCTCCTCGACGGCGATCTCAGCCTTCCCCGGCCCGTCGGCGCCCATCAGGCTGACGTGCTGGCCGGGGCGCAGCTGGCCCTCGCGGACGAGTATTTCGTGGGCAGGGGTGACTGTCACCAGCACGTCCGCCGCGAGCGCTTCGTCACGGCTGGAAGCGACACGGCCGCCGACGTCCCGCGCAGCAGCTTCAGCTCGCGCCGGGTCCGCATCCCAGAGCAGGACCTCGCGCCCGAGCGCGACGAACGTGCGGGCGGCTGCGCGGCCGTTCACGCCCGTGCCGATCACGGCGGCGGTACCGCCCCGCCCGAGCGTCTCAGCGGCGAGCACTGCCGCAGCGCCCGTCCGGAGCGCCGTCACCGCGGCCGCGTCGAGGATCGCCTCGAGGACGCCGTTCGAGGCGTCGGAGAGGAGCACGACTCCCATCACAGTCGGCAGCCCGTTCGCCGGGTTGCCCGGGAAGGACGTGACCCATTTCAGCAGCGCGTGTCCGCCGCCGATCGCGGGCATCGCGCGAAAGTCGCCGGCCGGATAGTTCTCGACGTAGACCTTCGGCACCATCTGCCACTCACGGCGGGCGTAGGCGATAAAACCCTCCCGCACGGCCTCGACGGCGCGCTCCGGCGAGACCGCCCTGTACACATCCTCGGCTCCAAAGAAGAGCGCCACCGCGCGAAGGCTACGTCTCGATCCCTCGTTCGAGTGAATTGACCGGTGCCGCCCCCGCACCTACAACGGGTACGGGGAAGTACCTATAAAGGGGGAGGGACCGGTGAAGAAGAGACTGCTCTTCTGGCTCGTGGTCTTCAACGTTGGACTTGCGCTACTGCCGGCGCTCAGCTCTCGCACACAGAGCCGGCTCGTGATCCTGCCGAGCGGCATCCACGCGACGTCCGCGAAGCGCTGAGCTAGACGCGACCCAAGGCGTCGACGAGCTTCACCACGGAGTCCTTCGCGTCGCCAAACAGCATCACGGTCTTCGGATCGAGGTAGAGCGGGTTGTCGATCCCCGCGAAGCCGGGACTCATGCTCCGCTTGAGGACGACCACGTTCTGCGAGTGGTCGACGTCCAGGATCGGCATCCCGTAGATCGGACTTCCCGGACTGTTGCGGGCGGACGGGTTCGTGACGTCGTTCGCTCCGATCACGAGTGCGACGTCAGTCTGGTCGAACTCCGGGTTGATCTGGTCCATCTCGAAGAGCTTGTCGTACGGGACGTTTGCCTCGGCCAGCAAGACGTTCATGTGCCCCGGCATCCGCCCCGCCACGGGATGGATCGCGTAGCGCACGTCGACGCCGCGCTCCTCGAGCGCGTCCGCGAGCTTGCGTACGTCGTGCTGTGCCTGCGCGACCGCGAGCCCGTAGCCCGGGACGATCACGACCCGCCGCGAGTAGGCGAGCATCACGGCGACGTCGTCCGCGGTGGTCGAGCGCACGACTCCGTCGCCGCCCGCGACCGCTGCCTCGCCGCTCGCCTGCAGCGTCCCGAAGGCGCCGAAGAGGACGTTCGAGACCGAGCGGCCCATCGAGCGGGCCATCATCAGCGTCAGGAAGGTGCCCGAGGCGCCGACGAGCATCCCGCTCACGATCAGCACGTTGTTGCGGAGCTCGAAGCCGGTCGCCGAAGCAGCGATTCCCGTGAACGCGTTCAGCAGGGAGATCACGACGGGCATGTCCGCGCCGCCGATCGGCAGCACGAAGAGGATCCCAAAGAGCAGTGCGCCGCCGAGCATCAGCACCAGCACCCAGTCGTGCGTCGGGTGGACGCCGATCACGATTGCCAGCGCGCAGATCCCGCCGAGCAAGCCGATGTTCGAGGCCTGCTGCAGCGGATAGGTGATCGGCCTGCCGCCGATCAGCTCCTGCAGCTTCGCGAAGGCGATCATCGAGCCGGCGAAGGAGACGCTTCCGATCAGCCCGGAGAGCAGGATCCCGATCGCGACGTCGGAGCGGATGCTCGGGTGGTCCTTGTGGAACTCGGAGAGCGCGATCAGCGCCGCCGCCCCGCCGCCGACGCCGTTGAAGAGCGCGACCATCTGCGGCATCGCGGTCATCTTCACCGCGCGCGCGGCCCAGGCTCCGACCGGCGCGGAGACGGCCATCACGATCAGGATCGACGCGTAGTTCGTGAGGCCCGCTTGCGCGAGCGTCGCTCCGATCGCGATTACCATTCCCGCGGCCCCGAGCCAGTTCCCGCGCCGCGCGGTCGTCGGAGAAGAAAGGAACCTGAGAGCCAGCACGAAGGTCACGATCGTGACCAGGTACGCGAGGTTGATCGCGTCGTTTCTACTCAACGGGCTTCTCCGACTCCGGCTCCTTCTTCTTCTTGAACATCTCGAGCATGCGGTCGGTGACGACGAAGCCGCCGACGACGTTCAGCGTGCCGAGCGCGACCGCCGCGAGCGCGACGACGTGGATCCAGGTCTGCTGGTGGGGCAGCCCGGCGACGACGATCGCCCCGACGAGCACGATCCCGTGGATCGCGTTCGTGCCGGACATCAGCGGCGTGTGCAGGAGCGTCGGCACCTTCGAGATCACCTCGAAGCCGACGAAGACAGCGAGCACGAGCACGGTCAGCTCGAAGATCACCTGCGCCGTCTTCACGCCGCAACCTTCGGGCGCGTTACGCACGCGCCGGCGACGATCTCGTCCTCGAAGTCGAGCTTCAGCTCGCCCTCGGGCGCGAGGTGCTGGAGTAGCGCGACGACGTTCCGCGAGTAGAGCTGGCTCGCGTGCTGGGGCATCGTCGCCGGCAGGTTCTCGAGCCCGACGATCGTGACGCCCTCCCGCACAGCGATCTCGCCGGGAACGGTCAGCTCGCAGTTGCCGCCCGCCTCCGCGGCGAGGTCGACGATCACCGAGCCGGGTTTCATGCCGGAAACCGCGCTCGCCGGGATCAGCCTGGGTGCCGGGCGGCCGGGAATCAGTGCGGTCGTGATCACGACGTCGAACTCGGGGATGCGCTCGTCGAGCGCCGCCTGCTGGCGTTGTTGCTCCTCGGGCGTGAGCTCGCGGGCATAGCCGCCGGCGGTCTCCTCGCCGACGATGCCGAGATCGAGGAAGCGGGCGCCGAGCGACTCGACCTGCTCCTTCACGACCGGCCGGATGTCGAAGCCGGAGACGACCGCACCGAGCCGGCGGGCGGTCGCGATCGCCTGCAAGCCCGCGACTCCTGCGCCCAGCACGAGCACCTTCGCAGGTGCGACCGTCCCCGCAGCGGTCGTCAGCATCGGGAAGAACTTCGGCAGGTGCTCGGCGGCGAGCAGCGCCGCCTTGTAGCCGGAGACCGTCGCCTGCGAGGAGAGCGCGTCCATGGATTGAGCCCGCGTGATCCGCGGAATCGACTCCATCGCGAAGCCGACGACGCCGCGAGCGGCCAGCGCCTCGACCCCCGCCGGGTCCGAGAGCGGCTGCAAGAACGCGATCAGAACGTCGCCGTCGCGGAGCAGGGCTGCCTCCGCTGTGCTTGGCCGAGCGACCTTGACGATCGCCTCCGCCTCGCCGAGCACCGAGTCGGCGAGCCTTGCCCCGGCCTCCTCGTAGGCCTGGTCGGGGAACGCCGCCGCCTCGCCCGCGCCGCGCGCGACGAACACCTCGAAGCCCTTGTCGGTGAGCCTGGAGATCGACTCCGGAACGAGGGCGACGCGCGTCTCGCCGGCGGCGGTCTCCCTGGGCACCCCTACGCGCACGGGGGCGAACTTTATGCTCCGAAGTGAACCGATGGGGCCCCTCGTCGTCGCCAGCTTCTTCTCGGACGCCGTGATCAACGCGGGGCTGCCGTTGCTCTTTCTCTTCGTGATGCTGGAGTCGGCGGGCATCCCGCTGCCCGGCGAGACGGGCCTGATCGCGCTCTCCGTGGCGGCCTCGCAGGGCAAGTATCAGATCTGGGCAGTGATCGCGGTCACCGCCGCCGCCGCGATCATCGGCGACAACGGCGGCTACTACGTCGGGCGCCGCTGGGGTCGAGACCTCTTCCGCCGCTGGAAGCGAGTCGAGCGCTATGCAGAGCGTGTCCTGCCGCCGGCCGAGCGGTTCTTCCACAAGCACGGCTCGAAGACCGTGTTCATCGGGAGGTTCCTGCCCGTGCTCCGCTTTACCGCGGCCTGGATGGCCGGGCTCGCGCACATGAAGTGGTGGAAGTTCTTCTTCTGGAACGCCGCCGGAGGTATCGCTTGGGCGACCGGCGTCGGACTGGCCGCGTACTACACGGGCAAGACCGTCATCGACGCGATCTCGCGTTACGGTCTCTACGGGGTCCTGATCGCGATCGTAGGGGTTCTGATCGCATTCGTCGTCGTCCACATCGTGAAAAAGCGGCTCGCGCCGGAGACCTGAATCGCAGGAAACCGCGCGCGGGTCTTGAACAGACCTTGGCGCGATGGGGATCCTGACGGCCTTCGAACGAGCCCTGGAACGGCGCGATCCGTACGCTGGCGGGCACGCGGCTCGTGTCACCGCGGTGGCGGAGGCGATCGCCGACCGGCTTGGCTGGGACAACGAGAGGCTCGCCGTTCTCCGCCTCGGCGGCGCCCTGCACGACGTCGGCAAGCTCGTCGTCTCCCCGGCTGTGCTCCAGAAACCAGGCCCGCTGACGGAAGAGGAGGTCGCCGAGGTGCGGCGTCACCCTGCTGCCGGGGCCCAGCTCGTCGAGCTCGTCGGCCTGTTGCGGCCGGCGCTGCCGAGCGTGCTCTTCCACCACGAGCGCTGGGACGGGGGCGGCTATCCGACCGGTCGCGCCGGTGAGTCGATTCCTCCGGAAGCCCGGATCCTCGCGATCGCCGACACGTTTGACGCGATGACCTCAGACCGCCCTTATCGCCGCGCGCTGCCGCCCGAGGCGGCGGTCGCCGAGGTCGATCGCTGCAGCGGGGCGCAGTTCGACCCCGACATCGCGCGCGCCTTCCTCGACGCGTGGGACTGCGGCGCCTTTGGCGTCACCGCTGCGCTCCGAGCCGCGGCGAGCTGACCCGAACGGACATGACCGGTCACAGTCACCGGTCAGTGGCCTGAGGAGCCCCTCTCAAAGTGAGCACGGGCCGCTGGGGCGCGCTGGACGGCGGATGGCGGCGTCCTCCCTCGCGCCCGTATCTCGACCGATGCGCGCGCTCCCTGCGTCCTTGCCCTGCACCGCCCATCGCGCCCCATCAGCGTGTGAGTCACCTTGAAAGTGACTCTAAGAACTCGAATCGAAATGAAGGGACCCGCTCGCTGACGACGAACGGCGTCGGTATCCGTCGTCAAGCTGAGAGGGGTACCGATGGCTGTTGCGCCGTGGATCGTCTCGGACGAGTTGTGGCAGCGGATCGAGCCGTT
>JBBQTQ010000008.1:0-45139 GCA_038213135.1 Gaiellales bacterium | reverse complement strand
TCCTTCGTAGGCGTCCTTCGTAGCCGGCGACGCGACGACGACCAGCGGATCGGCCCCGGCTTCGAGAGCTGCGGCGACGACCCAGTCGACGACGCGCCGGCCGAGCAGCGGGTGGAGATGCTTCGGGGTCGCCGAGCGCATGCGCGTGCCGAGGCCACCGGCCATGACGACAGCTGCGAGGTTTCCGCGGTCGCTCAAGATCGAGATGGCTGGGGCGCCAGGATTCGAACCTGGGATCGCGGGACCAAAACCCGCTGCCTTACCACTTGGCTACGCCCCAGCGTCATCGCCAGTCTAGGGCGCGCTCTTGCTGCGGGGCCCGCCGGGACGATCGGCGTAGAGAAAGACCACTGCGACCGCGGCGAGGACGACGATCAGGATGATCACGAAGAGCTTGATGATGATGAAGAGGATGGCGAGGAGCGCTGCGAAGACCTGTGACGCCGCGGCGATCCAGGAGAGCTGCCTCGCGACCTCCGATTGCGCCGCGCGCCCGACGAGCAAGTAGAGGAGCAGCACGGGGACGGCGATCGCGATGATCGTCCACTTGGTGACGTCTTTCTCGACCGCGACGAAGACGCCCTCGGCAACTGCGATCCAGAGGGCGATCATCAACCGCCGCTCTGCGAGCCAGCGCCCGGGTCGACTCGACCGCGGCTCCGGCGCGGGGGAGCTCACGGCTCAACCGTACCACGTAGGAACCGACATCCAGGTCACCCCGTGACGCCGCAGCCCCCGGGCCGCCGTGCGTGCCGTCGCCTCGTGGTGGAAGAGGCCGTAGAGGCATGGGCCGGCACCGCTCACGTCCGCCCTGAAAGCGCCTGCAGCGAGGAGTTCTCCGGCTAGCGGCGAGGCGACTAAGTCGTTCGAGGGGAGTGCCGCCAGGTCGCGTGGACGACCGACCGCGGCGAGCGCCGCGAGCAGCTCGTCGCGCCGTTGCTCGAAGCCGTCCTCCCCGCCCCGCTCGTCGAACTCGGAGTAGACGGAGGCGGTCGAACCCTTCGTCGCGCCGCCTGGCAGGAGCACGACGACCCAGTAGTCCTGTGGCAGGTCGAGCGGCTCGAGGGTGCTGCCGTCGCCGAGCCCGAGCTGCGGGCCCGGGCCGAGGAAGAAGGGCACGTCGGCACCCACTTGCGCGGCGAGCGCGGCGAGCGCTTCGACGGCAAGCGGCCGGTCGAGCGTCTCGTTGGCGAGACGCAGCGCGGTCGCGGCATCGGAGCTGCCGCCGCCGAGGCCGCCCGCGACGGGGATCTTCTTCTGGATCCGCACGCGCCAGGCCGGGGCGACGCCGGCCGCCTCGGCGAGCGACTCGAGCGCACGACGGACGATCGTGTCCTGCGGGAAACCGTCGATCCGAAGGGCGGCCGCTGGTGTGAGCGAGATGCGGTCGGCGAGATCGATCCGCTGGAGGACGGTCACGACCTCATGCTTACCGTCGGCCCGGCGGGGGCCGACGACGAGGGCCAGGTTCAGCTTCGCGGTGGCGGGCAGGCGGCTCAGCGGAGCGCCTCCTCGAGCTCGACAAACTCGGGTGGGGTCAGTTCCTCCGCCCGGGTCGCCGGCGCCTTGCCGAGAGCGGCGAGCGCGGCTCCTGCGCGGGCACGTGTCGAGAGACCCGCGAGCTCGAGCGAGTTGGGGAGCGTCTTCCGACGGTGGGCGAAGGCGGCCTCGACCACCTCTTTGATCTCCGCGAAGCGAGGTGGCAGCGGCTTGCGCCGGAACGCGACGAGCGCGGACTCGACGTTCGGCCGGGGGCGGAAGACGGTGCGTGAGACGGGATGGAAGCCGGTTCGTTCCGTCGCGAGCTGTACGAGCACGGAGACGGCTCCGTACGCCTTGGTCGACGGCTTTGCGAAGAACCGGTCTGCGACCTCGCGCTGCACCATCACGCACCAGAGCCCGACGCTCGGCAGCCCGGCAAGGCTCTCGACGATGATCGGCGTCGCGACGTTGTACGGCAGGTTCGAGACGAGCTTGTTCGGTGCGGGGTCGAAAGCCGCGAGGTCGAGCTCCAGCGCGTCGCCGAGGTGGATACGGACGTTGGCCGCACTCGGGAGATGCGGTGCGAGGCTGCGATCGATCTCGACCGCATGGACGAAGCCAACCCGGTCCACGAGGTAGCGAGTCAGCACGCCAAGCCCCGGCCCGATCTCGAGCACCACGTCGTCTGGCTGCAGATCGGCGAGTCGGCCGATCACGCCGAGGATGTTCTCGTCGACCAGAAAGTGCTGGCCGAGGGACCGTTTCGGGGCGACCCTCACGGGAGGCGGAAGGCGGCCGAGGCGTTCGCGTCGATGCGGGCGGCGAGCTCGTCAACGTCATCGCCGCGGGCGGCGGCGAGAGCGGCGACGGTGTGCATGACGTTGGCCGGCTCGTTGGGCCGCCCGCGGAGCGGCTCGGGAGCGAGGTACGGACAATCGGTCTCGGCGAGGATCCGGTCGGCCGGGGTCACGCGGGCCGCGATCCGCAGCTCCTCCGCCTTTCCGTAGGTGACGTTGCCGGCGAAGGAGACGTAGTAGCCGCGCTCGAGGGCGATGGGCAGAAGCTCCGGCGTCGAGAAGCAGTGAAGGATCACGGTGCCCGGGAACCCAGCGAGCGCGGCGGCCGTCTCCTCGGCGGCGGCGCGCGAGTGGACGACGACCGGCAGCCCCAGGTCGCCAGCTAGATCGAGCTCGTCGGCGAAGAGCTCGCGCTGCCGGTCGTGCGGCGCGTAGTCACGGTAGAAGTCGAGCCCGGTCTCGCCGACGGCGACCGCCTTCTCGTGCGCGAGGAGGTCGCGCAGCTCGTCGAGCGATTCGCCTGCCGCCGCCTGGTGGGGATGGATGCCGAGCGCGGCGAAGACGCCGTCCTCCTTGTCGGCGATCGCGAGCGTTGCCCGGCAGGAGTCGAGGCCCGAGCCGATCGAGACGATTCGGTCGACGCCCGCGTCGCCAGCGCGGGCGACGAGCGCGGCGGCGGGCTCGGCGCACGCGTCGAGATGCGCGTGCGTGTCGATCACGTGGTCTTGGCCGGCGCCTCGATCCGCGGGAATAGCGGCGCTGCCGGTGTGATTCCGTCGGTCTCGTCGGTGCGGCCCAAGGCGACGCCGTCCCACGACGTGTCCAGCGGCTGGCCGAGTGCAGTGAGGATGCGGGTCGAGGTCTCGGGGAGATAGGCGGCGAGAGCGATCGCAGCCGTTCGCAGGCCATCGACCAGGGCGTAGAGAGCGCGATCGAGGTCTTCCGCACGCGCAGGGTCCTTCGCGAGCTCCCACGGCTTGGTCGTCTCGACCAGTCGGTTCAGGTCGCGGACGAACGCCCAGATCTCTTCGAGCGCCCCGCTCAGGTCGAAGACATCGAGCTTTCCGGCGACCGTCCGGCCGAGGCTGAGGTCGCCGGGGACCGGGGCGATCGGGACGCGTCCGTCGCGGTACTGGGCGATCATCGCGGTCGTCCGCGAGAGCAGATTGCCCAGGTCGTTGCCGAGCTCGCGTTCGTAGTGCTCGTGGAAGTCCTCGATCGAGGCGTCGCCGTCCTGGCCGAAGCGTGCGACGCGCGCGACGTAGAAGCGGAGCGGATCGATGCCATAGATGTCGACGAGCTCGAGCGGATCGATCACGTTGCCGAGCGACTTCGAGATCTTCTGGTCGTCTAGCACCAGGTAGCCGTGGACGAAGAGCTGCTGCGGGAGCTCGTAGCCGGCAGCGAGCAGAAGCGCCGGCCAGAAGACACAGTGGAACCGGAGGATGTCCTTGCCGATCAGGTGCCTGGCGGCGGGCCAGTAACGCTCGCGCAAATCCTCGCCAGGGCGGGCGTAGGTCAACGCGCTCAGGTAGTTGATCAGCGCATCGACCCAGACGTACACGACCTGTTCGGGGTCCCAGGGAACCGGCACTCCCCAAGGCTGGCCCGTCCGCGAGAGGCTGAAGTCGCGGAGGCCGCCCTCGATGAAGCTCCTTGCCTCGTTGTAGCGGAACCGCGGCAACACGAACTCCGGCTGCTCGTCGTAGATGCGAAGGAGCGGCTCCTGGAACGCGGACAGGCGGAAGAACCAGTTGACCTCTTCAATCGACTCCGGCGGCACTCCGTGCTCGGGACACTTGCCCTCGACGAGCTCATCCTCGGTCTTGAAGGCCTCGCAGCCGACGCAGTAGAGGCCGGCATACGTGTCCTTGTAGATATGGCCGTTGTCGTAGATGCGCTGGACGAAGTCCTGGACGAACCGAGCATGCCCGTCATCGGTCGTGCGGATGAAGAAGTCGGGAGCCGCCCCGACCCGGCCGGGTAGCGGTCGCCAATGCTCCTCCACCAGCCGGTCGACGAACGTCTTCGGGTCCAGGTCGGCTTCCTGCGCTGAGCGGACGTTCTTGGAGGCGTTCTCGTCCGTTCCCGTGAGGAAGAACGTGTCGTCGCCGCGCTGGCGGTGATGGCGCACGAGGATGTCGGCCGCGATCGTCGTGTACGCGTGGCCGATATGAGGTGTCGAGTTGACGTAGTAGATCGGTGTGGTCAGGTAGAAGCGCATCCGGATTGATGATACGAGGCGTGCTGTGGCCGGCCGTGGCGGCTGCAGGGCCGGAGCGCCGCTTGGTGAGAAACGCGATCCACGCTGCGGCAGGCAGGGCGAGGAGCAGCAGGAGGGGCCATTCGAACGCCGCTCCCCCGCGGCGCACGGTTGGAGCGGGCGAGAGCGCAGGTCGGACCGGCCGGTACGGCTTGCGGGGCTGACCCGGAGGAGGCAGCGGCCCGTAGGCGGCGTGCTGTCGAAGCCGCTGCGAACCAGGATTGCGCTGCGGTGCCGGTTCGGGAGGCGAGCTCACGATCGGTCGCGAGGTCACGTTCGGGTGAGCAGGCGGCGCGAGCGCGGGCGGCGCCACGAGGGGGATCGACACGGCAGTCCCGCGCGGCGCGAGCCAGTGGTAGAGGGTAGACGGGACGATCGGGGTCCGGACGACAGCCGAGACTTCGAGAGGAGTGGACGACGGCTGCCACTCGCCCGACGGGCTCGTTGCCGGCACGAACCGGGGATCCTCGATTGCGAGCCCCGATCCAGGAGTCTCGACGGGCGCAATACTCAGAGGCGGCTCCGCGGGCGGATTGGCGCTGTCGGCTGACTGAGCGCCTGGTTGCTCCTGAGTCGCATCAGCGGAGCCGTCGCTGCTCGGATCGACCTCGCTCGAATCGGCCACGACGATCGTGACGGACTGTGCCGCCGGAGCGACGACCGGCGCAGGAGTCGAAGTCGGGGTCGTCGCGACCGGAGCGACAGCCGCGGCCGTCGCTGCGGGCGCGACGGCGGGCGCGACGACAGGAGTCACAGTCGGAGAAGACACACTCTGCACGGCTGCTGCCGTCGGAACGGTCGGAGGTTGAGGGGGACTCACCGGCCCGGTGGCGGGAACAGCAGAAGCGGTTTCAGGCGCAGGCGGGGTCGTCTGGGCCACCACCGCAGGCTCGACCGTTGCTGGTTGAGGCGCGGGCGCCGCGGAGGCCGTCGGGGTCGGAACCACGGTCGCCGGCGCGGCCGCAGGCGCAAGAGGCGTGGGGCTCGGCGGCACTGCCGTTGGGGCCGCAGCCGCGGGCTCGACCGTCGGCTGGGGCGGCGGCGGAGTCGAGACCGTCGGAGGCGGAAGTGCCGCGGGTACCGCCTGGGTCGCGGGTCCGGCCGGAGGCGCTGCGACCGGGGCAGGTGTAGCCGACCCGGCAGGGGGCGAACCCTGTCCGGCACCTGCGCTTCCCGTGCCGGTCAGCGCCGCCACTGCGCCCAGCGAAGAGGCGGTAGGCGACGCCTGCGCCTCCGTCCCCTGACTGACGGGAGGCGCCGAGACGGGCTGCGTGACCGGCTGCGGCGCGGAGGGTCCGGCGGCAGGTTGCGATGCGATCGTGGCCGGTGGCGATGTCGCGATAGGCGAGGAGACAACGTGATCGCCGGGCGCGACGGCAGAGGCAGGCGCGACTGCGGTCGCGGGAGGCGCGGAAGCGACAGGCGCGGGCGTCGTCGTGACAGGCGTCGTCGTGAAAGGCGTCGTCGCGGGCGCCGCCTGGGTCGCGGGTCCGGGCGGAGGCGCTGCGACCGGTGCAGGTGCGGTCGACCCGGCAGGGGGCGACGAACCTTGTCCGGCACCTGCGCCTCCCGCGCCGGGCACCCCACCGGTCAGCGCCGCCACGGCGCCGAGCGTTGAGGCGGCCGGTGGAGATTGCACCTCAGAGGTCTGGTTGACGGGAGGCGCCGCGATGGGCTCGGCGGCCGGTTGTGCGGCCGGGGGTGGAGCGGCAGACTGCGACGAGCTCGTGGCTGGCGGCGTTGGGGCCGCGCTCGAGGAGACGCTCTGCCCGCCGGGCGCAATCGCCGGCGCAGGCGCAGAGGCCGCCGGAGGCGCTGTCGCAACAGGCGCGGGCGTCGTCGTGACAGGCGTCGTCGCACCGGCGGTCGTCGGCGCGGAAGCCGGTGGCACGGGCGGTGCCGCAGCGAGCGCGGGGACAGGCCGGGCTGGGAGGAACCCGAGCGGGTCGAGATACCCGTTCGGATCGCTCGCAACGCGGACCCCCATGTACACGTACGTCACGTCGATGTCGGGCACTCCGCTCGGGCCAACGGTTCCGACCGCGGCCCCCTCGCCGACGGCAGCCCCCTTCGAGACGCCGATCGAGCCGAGATGGACGAGCGTGACCGAGTACTTGCCGTCGGGCGTGAGGATCGAGACGGTCTTGCCGTTGGTCGGCACCGTCCCGGCGAACGTGACCGTGCCGGCCGTCGGCGCCACGACCGTCTGGCCGGACGGAGCGCCGACGTCGATTCCCCGATGCTGCCCGCCCGCGTACGGGTTGCTCCCGAGCGAGAAAGGCCGCAACACGGGCCCGTCCACGGGCCACGTCCACGCTCCGGCCGTAGCCGGCAGACCCAGGACGACAAGGACTACGACCGCGATGCGTCTCATCCCACCCCTCTCTTGTTGTCTGTTTTGAGAACACAGACACCGTAGAGATGCAGTCGGATGTTGTCAACCAAGACTACAGCGAGGAGCGATAGAGCCTGCTGCGCGGAATCCCCGTGAGCCGACCGACGAGCTCCGCCGCTTGGCGCCGCGGCACCGTTGCCGCAACGAGCTCCGCCATCGCGCGGAGAGCTTCCCTCTCGTCCGTCCGAGGCGCCTCCGCCCCGCCGATCACGAGCGTGATCTCGCCCTTCGGCGCCTCCGCGAAATGTGGCGCAACCCCGCTTGCAGAGCCACGAACGACCTCTTCGAAGACCTTCGTCAGCTCACGGCAGACGGCGATTGGTCGAGCCGGCAGCGCCGACGCGAGACTCGCCAGCGAGGCTGGTAGTCGCTGAGGCGACTCGAACGCGACCACTGCCCACGGCCAGCTCGCGAGCTCGTCCCAAAGAGCCGAGAGCGCCTTCGCCCCGCGCGGGAGGTAGCCAATGAATTGATACCGATTCGTTACAAAGCCGCTCGCGACGATCGCAGTCGCGACCGCCGACGGCCCGGGCAGAACCGTCACGAACACCCCCGCCTCCACCGCCGCTGCGATCAGCCGCGCGCCCGGATCGTTGACGCCCGGGAGCCCGGCGTCGGACACGAGCGCCATCCGCTCGCCCGCCTCGAGCCGGGGCAGAAGCTCCGCCACCCGCCGCGCCTCGTTGTGCTCGTGGTAGCTGAGCAGCCGAGCCGTGATCCCGTGGCGCTCCAGCAGCCCACGCGTCCGTCGCGTGTCCTCGCAAAGCACCACGTCCGCCTCCGCCAGCTCGCGGAGCACCCGCAGCGTGACGTCCTCGAGGTTCCCGATCGGCGTCGCGCAGACCGCGAGCGGCACTTAGGAGCCCAGCGCCTCGAACGCGATGAGGCCCGCGCCGATCAGACCGGCCGCCGTCCCGAGCTCCGCCCTCACTATGCGCACGTCTCCCGCGGCGGGATCGAGCGCCTCCCGGTTCGCCACCTCGCGGGCGGGCTCGATCAGCCAGTCCCCAGCCGCTCCGAAGCCGCCGCCCACGACCACGACCTCCGGGTTGTAGATGTTCACGAGCGAGCCGATGGCCGCTCCGAGGCGGCGGCCGATCCCGTCGAGGATCTTGCGGGCCGTCGGGTCGCCCTCCTCGGCCAGCCGGACGAGTCGGTGCGCGTCCGTCCCCTCCCCGAAGGCCTCCCCCGCCAGCCGCGAGGCCGCGTGCCCGCTCGCGTAGGCCTCGAGGTGGCCGCGGCCGGTGCACGACCCCTGACAGGGAAGCCCGTCGTACTCGATCACCATGTGCCCGAACTCCGCCCAGCCGCGGAACAGCTTTCCGTCGTAGACGACGCCGCCGCCCACTCCCGTGCCGAGCGTGAGCGCGACGAGCGAGCGCGTGCCGCGGCCTGCGCCGGCTACGAACTCCGCGAGCGCCGCCGAGCTGCCGTCGTTTTCCGCGCCGACCGGAACGCCGAACTTCGCCTCCATAATCGAGCGAAAGTCGATCTTGTGCAGGGGAATGTTGACGGCACCTCCCTCGATCCGGCCCGTCGCCTGGTCGATTCGCGTCGGCATGCCGAAGCCGACGGCGGCCACGCCGTCCTCCCAGAGCTCCCGCACCGCGTCCTGCAGGCCGGCGATCAGCGCCTCCTGCGACTCGGTCGGAGTGGGCCGCTCGCGCCGGCGGACGATCGTCCCGTCCCGCTCGATGATGCCGGCGAGGATCTTCGTGCCGCCGAGGTCGACGCCGATGACGCGGTTCGCGTTCACCCGGGGCGGCTACCTTAACCGCCGATGGCCGACGAGCCGAAGCCCTATCGCGTCTACCGCGGGGGTCGCGCCAAGGGGAAGGTCCCGTCCGTCCGCAAGACGGGCGCGGACGAGAAGGCCCAGCGCTACGCCGGACCCGGCCCGAAGCGCCCCCGGAGCAAGAAGCGCCGCGTCCTCCGCTGGGTCGGAGTCGCGTTCGTCGTCTTCCTGCTCTGGCTCGTCGCGTGGTCGCTCGCGAGCTATTTCGCCTTCCGGGACGGGGTCGGCGCGGCGAACAAGCGCGTTCCGCGATCGGCCCGCCGGGCGCTCGACCACCAGAACGGCGCGCTCTTCGACACCTCGACGACGATCCTGCTCCTCGGCACTGACCACTCGCGCAACCCGACGCGCTCCGGCGATCGCCACTCGGACTCGATCATGCTCGTCCGCACAGATCCGGGTCGTCACCGGCTCTACTACCTCTCGATCCCGCGCGACCTGCTCGTCGAAATCCCTGGACTCGGGCAGCAGAAGATCAACGCGGCCATGCAGGCGGGCGGGCCGGCGCTCGCGATTAAGACGGTGCGCGCCCTGACCGGGGTCTCGATCGACCACCTCGTGCTCGTCGACTTCGGGCAGTTCCAGAAGCTGATCGACGCGATCGGCGGCGTCACGATCGACGTGAAGAAGCCGATCTACTCCAACTCGTTCGACTGCCCTTTCCCGCCCGCGCGTTGCGCGTCGTGGAAGGGTTGGCGCTTCGCGAAGGGCCCGCAACACATGAACGGCCTACGGGCGCTGATCTACTCGCGGATCCGCGAGAACCGGCTCGACCCGTCCGAAAACGACTTGACCCGGGCGGAGCGGCAGCAGCAGATCGTCCAGGCGGTGCTCTCGCAGATCGCGAGCGTCGGCACCTTCTTCGACCTCCCGTTCAGCGGTGACACGCTCGTGCGCCCGCTCGCCACCGATCTCTCGGCCTGGCAGCTGATCCAGCTCGGCTGGGTGAAGTTCCGCTCGGGGGCGACGATCCACTGCCGGCTCGGCGGCACCCTCGAGGGTGGCGCGATCCGCGGGATCGAGGAGAACCGCGCCGTCGTCGACGAGTTTCTCGGCACCTCCGCGCCCCAGCCGCCCGCACCGGTCTCGGGGAACGTGGTCGCCCCGGGCTGCGCCGTCGGGAACCACCCGATCGGCGGCAAGTGAGCCTCAGGCCTCGGCGGCCTTCGGCTTCTTCTCTTCCTTGACCTTCTTGACGCTCTCGTCCGACTTGGTGGTGCTCGACTCGCTGCTCGAGTCCGAGTTGTCGCGCTTGCGCGAGCCGCGCCCGTAGTCGGTCGAGTAGAAACCCGAGCCTTTGAAGAACACCGGAACGGGGTGCATGACCTTCTCGACCGGGCCCTTGCCACAGATCTCGCAGACCTTCGCCGGGGGGTCGGCCATCCGCTGGAAGAGCTCGAAGAGATGCCCGTCGGGACAGCGGTACTCGTAGATGGGCATGTCGAGAGAGGCTAGCAACGGCACAGGCCGCATACTTGACGCGATGCCGCTCGTGGACACGGTTCGCCGGCACTGGTTCGCCTTCGCCGTCGGTGCGTGCACCGCCGGGGTCGCCGGCTTTCTTTTCGCAAATCTGCTCGGCTGGCCGCCGCACGAGGACGAGACGCTCCCGCTGTTCGTCGGCCGGCAGCCGCTCGGCCAGCTCCTGCACACGGTGCTCACCCGGAGAGGCGGCGCGCCGCTGCACTTCATGCTCGCCTGGGTCGTCGCCCACCTAGGCGGCGGGCTCGGGGCGATGCGTCTACTTTCGGCCCTCTTCGCAATCGCCAGCGTGCCGCTGATCGCACTGCTCGCGGCGCGGCTCGCAGGCAGGACGACCGCGCTTGCCGCAACGGCAGTCGCCTGCGCGAGTTGGGTGCTCCTCTTCCACGGCATCTACGCCCGCATGTACAGCCTCTTCCTCTGCACGAGCTCGCTCTCGTACCTCGCGCTCCTCGCAGCGATCGAGCACGGCGGCCGACGGCGCTGGGCGCTCTGGGTGGTGGCCGTGCTGCTGGCGGTGGCGAGCCATCCGTACGGGGCGATCGTGCTCGCGTCGCAGGGCCTCTACGTGCTCGTGACCCGCTCGCGCGTGCGCCAGGCCGTGCTCGCCTTCGGTGCAGTGGCGCTGATCGGCGCGCCCTTCTGGTGGAGCGATCTCGTGCTGGCCGGCCGCTTCGACGCGGGCGTTGGCTCCGGCCAGAAGCTGGGCTCGGCGACCTCCGTGCTCGACTACCTCGAGCACGCCGCCGGCGACTTCTCCTCCGGCTACCGCGGTGCCCTCATCGTGGTACTCCTGCTGGCTCTCGGCGGCCTCGTACGGCTCTGGCGCGACCGGCCGCGCAGCGCGCTGCTCTCCGTGCTGGTGATCGCGACTCCAGCGCTTGTCCTGACCTTCGCTCACGCGAACTCGAACGCGGCCGCGCCGGAGTCGCGCCATCTGATCTTTGCCTTGCCGTTCTTCACCCTCCTCGTCGGCGCCGGCCTAACAGGACTGACGCGCCGGCTGCCGCTCGCAGGCCCGGCCGTGGCGGTGGCGGCAATCGCCGCGTTGCTGCCGGCCGAACTCGCCTGGGGCTGGCAAAAGACACCGCAGCTCTACACCGGCGAGCCCGCTGCGCGGATCAGCGCGAGGCACGACGCCTCTGACTGGCTCGCGAAGACGGCCCAGCCGAACGACATCCTCTTCGGCTACGACCCGATCTACCTCGGCGCGTGGCGGCGTGCGCCGGGCCTCGTCTCGCGGCTGGTCGTGCCGCGGGCCGATCCGAAGCTCGCATTCCGAACGCTGCTGGACGCGCGGAAGCCGCTCGGCCGCGGCGTCTGGGTCTTCGACGCCAGCGACAACAACAACTTCGTCAAGCGCCTGGCCATCCCGCTCGTGCTGCCAACGCCTCCGCAAGGCTTCGAGGCCAGGACATTCGGGCCGTTCCTCGTGATCAGGACGGCTGAGCCGACGAGGACGATTCGGAACTACCTCAAGCTGGCCCGACGGGCGGAGCTCGTTGGCAAGTCGCTCGACCAGGGCGATGCGGACACCAACCTCGTCACCGTGCTCGACACCATGCAGGAGCTCGACGCGTACGCGGCCAAGTCACGGCCGGCGGCGGCCCGGTAGCGCTTCTTCCTCCTCGGCCTCGCGGAAGCAGGGCGCGCCCTCGAACGCAGCCAGGCCGGCCGGGCCCGGACGCGTCGCGGACGGTCTGCTCCGGCGCGCAGCCGCGAGTGCCGCCGAGGCGCCGAGCAATCCGCCGAGCACGAAGCTGCGCAGCCGGCCCCCTCTCGGCTCTCCGTCCACGGGGACGAGTCTAGATTTCGCCGGTGCTCGTGTGCACGCTCGGAGACCTGCTCCTCGACGTAGTCGTGCGACTTGCCGCGCCGCTCGCGGCCGGCGACGACACCGTGGCGACGACCGAGCTGTCACCCGGCGGCCAGGCCGCGAACGTCGCCGCGTGGGCGGCGGTACTCGGCGCGAGGGCTCGCTTTGTGGGAAGCCGCGCCGACGACGAGACCGGGGCGCTCCTCGCAGACCGGCTCTCCGCGCTGGGAGTGGAGCTCGCCGGGCCGTTCGGGCCGGGCCGGACGGGCGTGGTGGTCTCGCTCGTCTCGCCGGGCGGCGAGCGGACGATGGCCTCCGATCGCGGCGTTGCAGCAGCGCTCGGCGAGATCGAGCCGGGCTGGCTCGCGGGCTGCGACGTGCTCCATGTCTCCGGCTATGCGCTCGCGGAGCCCGCGGAGCGGGCTGCGGCATTCGCGAAGGAGGCCGGCTCGACAGTCAGCCTCGACCTGTCGGCCGAGAGCCTCGTCGACGCGGCCTTCCGGGATCGTGTTGCCCGGCTCGCTCCGGACCTGATCTTCGCGAGCGAGCGCGAGGCGGTGGCGCTCGGGCCGGTCGCCGGCGCCAGGCTGATCGTCAAGCGCGGCTCGGAGGGCGTGGTGGTGGACGGCGTCGAGCATCGCGCCGAGCCGGCGCATGCGATCGACACCACCGGAGCGGGTGACGCCTTCGCAGCCGGGTTCCTCGTTGGCGGGGTCGAGCTCGGCCTCGCCACGGCGGCCCGCTGCGTCGCGCAGGTCGGGGCGACGCCGTGATCGAGCTCTCGGCCGAGGTCTCTGCCGCGCTCGACGGCGGGCGAGCGGTTGTCGCGCTGGAGACGACGCTCGTCGCGCACGGCTTTCCGGTGCCCGAGGGGCTCGAGGTCGGCCGCGAATGCGAGCGGCGCGTCCGGGCAGCGGGCGCCGTGCCGGCCACGGTCGGCGTCCTCGACGGCGCGGTTAGAGTCGGGTTCGACGAGGACGAGCTCGCCAGGTTTGGGCCCGAGGCGCGAAAGGCCGGCCCCCGCGACCTCGCCGCCTGCGCCATCCAGGGCGCTGTCGGCGCGACCACGGTCGGCGGAACTCTCGCCGCCTGCCGACCGACCGGGATCCGCTTCCTCGGCACGGGCGGGCTTGGCGGCGTGCACCGCGGCTTTCCCTCGCCGCCCGACGTCTCGAGCGACCTCGCCGAGCTGGCCCGGACGCAGGCGCTGGTCGTCTCGTCCGGGATCAAGTCTCTCCTGGACGTGCCCGCGACGGCCGAGGCGCTGGAGACGCTCGGGGTGCCCGTGCTGGGTTGGCGCACGGGCGAGCTGCCGCTCTTCTACACGGCGACAGGTGGACCGCCGGTCTCGGCGCGGGTCGAGTCCGTGGAGGAAGCCGCCGCAATCGCGCACGCCCACTGGCAGCTCGGCGGCGCCGGCCTCCTCTTGGCGCGGCCACCGACTCACGGGCTGGACGATGTCGAGCCGCTGATCGAGGCGGCTCTGGCCGAGGCTGCGCGACGCGGAATCTCGGGCCAGGCGGTGACGCCGTTCGTGCTGGGCTACCTGCACGAGCACAGCGGCGGCCGAACGCTCGAGGTGAACCGCCAGCTTGTCGCCGACAATGCGGCGCTCGCCGCCGAGGTCGCAGTCGCCTACGCCAGCCGCTCGATCCCCTGAGCCGCGCGCTCGAGCGCGTCCTCGTCGAAGAGGAACGGGGTCGCGTTCGGGATCTGGTGGATCGGCGAGTCGAGATCGCCGGAGCCGCCGATCGCATTCAGCGCGTAGCGGATCGGGATCTCGTGACAAACGACGAGCGTCGCCTTCCTGCCCGAGCCGCACAGCTTGCGGAAGGCCAGAACGTAGCGGCGGGCCGCGTCATCGAGGCTCTCCCCGGCGGGAAACCGGTCGGCGCTGGTGTGCGCAGCCTTCCAGGCGCGGTAGTCGGCGATCGTGACGCCTTCGAGCTCGCCGACGTCGATGTCGTCCAGCAGCGGCTCGATCTCGAACGGGACCTCACGTCCGGCGAGCGCGATCTCCGCCGTTTCTCGCGTTCGCGGAAACCGGGTGTGCACGCAGGCATCGAGCCGGAGCCCGGCCAGCTCGCGCCCCAGCGCAGCGGCTTCCTCGCGGCCATCGGCGGTCAGCCGGACGTCCGCGGTGGGATCGCCGTTGATCCGCTGCTCGACGTTCAGGGTCGAGTGCGCGTGCCGCGCGAGAACGACCAGCAAGCTCAGGCCAGCTGGCGAAGCAGCGAGTCGACCTCGATCAGCTCGTAGCTCTGCAGCTTCGCGCTCCCCCGCGCGCCGAGCGCGACCGAGACCTTCGCGATCGTGGCGGCGTCGGGGGCCTCGATCACGTTCACGAAGTCGAACGCACCGAGGGAGAACCACTGCTGGACGACCTTTGCACCGAGCTCCTCGACGTCCTTGTTCACCTCGCGGACGCGGTCGGGGTTCGACTGCAGCGTCCGCAGCCCCTGGTCAGTCAGCGTGGAGAGCATCAGGTAAAGCGGCAATTCAGCCTCCTTGGCTTGGAGAGGGCGAGCTTACTCGCGCTGCCTGGTCGACGTAGAGCAGCGCCGAGCCGAGGTAGAGGATCGGCGAGAGGACGAGGCTCGCCAGACCCGCGGCGACGCGGATGCCTTGCTGGCTCCCGGAGCGCAGCAGCACGAAGAGCACCGCACCAATCACGAACGTGACGGCGATCAGGGTGAACACCCCGAAGATCGCGTGCCAGGGGTCGGCGCGGAAGAGCTGGTAGCCGCGTCTGAACGCGTCGGGCTCTCGACGTCCCTCGACGACGACGGCCGGAACGGCCAGCCCGACCGCCGCGAACCAGAGGACGGGTACGAAGAACGCGGGCAGCCAGACGAAGACTCCGACGACGAACGCGGCCAGCAGCCTCCGCGCATCGAGGCGGGCAGGAGCGAGCGCAATCACGCAGGCGGCGATGTAGACCGCGGCGTTAACGAAGGCCGACCCGACCACGAGTGCAGCAACCGCGGGGCGGCTCCGCCACTCGAAGCTCGCGACGAGGAGCAGCGCAGGGCCGACCCCGAGTGCGAGCGAGACCCAGAAGCGCCGGCCGTACAGGCGGATCGTCTCGGCGACGAGCTGGCCGACGGTTCGGTTTTCGGGTGGCAGAGCCGCCGGTCTCGCCCTCGCGTTCACCGCCGCACCGTAATCGGCGCGCCGCCGCGGCCGCCGCACTCAGCGAGCCGGGTGGCCCTCGGCGCGAGGGCTCCGCCGGGAGCGATCCGTGTGGCGCTCGCGAACGTCCCCACCCAAGGGTGGGGAAGAAGAACTCCACCCGCCACCCGCGGTCGAGCTTATCGGCGAAATCGTGCCGCGTCAGTGACGCAACCGTGCCGGATGCGTGACTCTTTCTCCCCGTTTGGCCTATGCCGCCGCGACCGCCGCAGTCGCCACGGCCCGTTCGAACACGAGCTCGCCGTCTCGCTCATCCACCAGGATCGTGTCGCCTTCGCCGAACTCGCCTTCGAGGAGCCGACGCGCGAGTGGGTTCTCGACGAGCCGCTGGAGCGCCCGCTTCAACGGACGCGCGCCGTACGCCGGATCCCAGCCGGCCTCCGCGACGACCTCCTTCGCAGCCGGGGTCAGGTCGAGCCGCAAACCTCTCTCGGCGAGCCGCTCCCGCAGCCGGGCGAGCTGCAGGTCGACGATCTCGCCGAGCTGATCCCGCGACAGCGCCTGGAAGACGACGATCTCGTCGATCCGGTTCAGGAACTCCGGCCGGAACTGATCACGCATCTGATCCGGCGAACGAAGGTTCGAGGTCATGATCACGACCGCGTTCCGAAAGTCGACCGTCCTCCCCTGGCCGTCGGTCAGTCGGCCGTCGTCGAGGATTTGCAGCAGCACGTCGAACACCTCGCCGTTCGCCTTCTCGATCTCGTCGAGCAGCACGACCGAGTAGGGACGGCGCCGCACGGCCTCCGTCAGCTGGCCGCCCTCCTCGTAGCCGACGTAGCCGGGCGGCGCGCCCACGAGCCGGGCGACCGTGTGCCGTTCCTGGTACTCGGACATGTCCAGTCGAACCATGGCCCGCTCGTCGTCGAACATGAACTCGGCCAGGGCCCGCGCCAGCTCGGTCTTACCGACACCGGTCGGGCCGAGGAAGACGAACGAGCCGATCGGCCGGCTCGGATCCTGCAGGCCCGTCCGTGCCCGGCGCAGGGCATTCGCGACCGCCTCGACCGCCTCGTCCTGGCCGACGACGCGCTCGTGCAGCCGCTCCTCCATGTGGATCAGCTTCTCCGTCTCGCCTTCCAGCAGCCGTGAAACGGGGATGCCGGTCCAGCGGCCGACGACCGCGGCGACGTCGTCCTCGTCGACTTCCTCCTTGACCATCGGGCTCTCGACGGTGGCGCGCTCCTGGAGCTCCTGCTCGAGCGCCGGCAGCTCGCCGTAGCGGATCTCCGCCACGCGCTGGAGATCGGCGCCCCGCTCGGCGCGCTCCGCCTCCATCTTCAGCTCGTCGATCTTGCGCGTGATCTCCTTCACGCGCTCGAGCGCCTCCTTCTCCTTCGCCCAGCGCGCTGCGAGCTCGTCGCGCACCGACCGGGCCTCCGCCAGCTCGCGCTCGAGCGGCTCGCGCACCTCCTTCTTCTCCTTCGCCATCGCGGCGAGCTCGATCTCGAGCTGGCGGACGCGTCGATCGGCCTCGTCCAGCTCGAGCGGCGAGGAGTCGATCTCCATCCGCAAGCGCGACGCGGCCTCGTCGATCAGGTCGATCGCCTTGTCCGGCAGCTGCCGGTCGGCGATGTACCGGTCAGAGAGAACGGCTGCGGCCACGAGCGCCGCATCGCGGATCCGCACGCCGTGATGGGCCTCGTAGCGCTCCTTCAGTCCGCGCAGGATCGCGATCGTGTCCGAGACCGACGGCTCGCCGACGAAGACCGGCTGGAAGCGACGCTCGAGCGCGGCGTCCTTCTCGATGTGCTTGCGGTACTCGTCGAGTGTGGTCGCGCCGATGCACCGAAGCTCACCGCGCGCGAGCATCGGCTTCAGCATGTTCGCGGCGTCGACGGCACCCTCTGCGGCGCCCGCGCCGACGATCGTGTGCAGCTCGTCGATGAAGAGGATCAGCTCGCCCTCGGCGTTCTTGATCTCGCCGAGCACGGCCTTCAGTCGCTCCTCGAACTCGCCGCGGTACTTCGAGCCGGCGAGGAGCGACCCGATGTCGAGCGCCCACACCCGCTTGCCCTTCAGGCCCTCGGGGACGTCGCCGGCGACGATCCGCTGGGCGAGCCCCTCGACGATCGCCGTCTTGCCGACGCCCGGCTCGCCGATCAGCACCGGGTTGTTCTTCGTCCGGCGCGAGAGCACCTGGATCGTGCGCCGGATCTCCTCGTCGCGGCCGATCACGGGGTCGAGCTTCCCATCCTCCGCGAGCGCAGTCAGGTCCCGGCCGAACTTCTCGAGCGCTTGGTAGCTGCCCTCGGGATCCTGCGAGGTGACCCGCTGGCCGCCGCGGATCTTCTTGATCCACGCGAGCACCTCGTCACGCGGCGCGACGTCGAGCGCGAGGAAGAGATGCTCGCTCGAGACGAAGTCGTCCTCGAGCTTCGCCCGCTCCTCGTCGGCTTTGTCGAGCACCTTGCTCAGCGCTGCCGAGACCGTCGGCTGCTGGCTCGAGCCCTGCACGCTCGGCCGGTTCGCGACACGCTCCTCAGCGTCCGCGCGCAGACCCTGCCACTCGACGAAGAGATCCTGGTCGAGGAGCGCGAGCAGCAGATGCTCCGGATACACCTCCGGATTGCCGCGGCGACGCGCCAGCTCCTGAGCGGCAGCGATCGCCTCCTGGCTGCGAATCGTCAGCTTGTTGAAGTCCATCGTTTCCTTTCCGTGATTCCCGTTTCCCCGCCCACCTCGCGATAGAGCACGAGATCGCGCCGGTACTCCTTGTGCACCTGCTGAACGGCCTCGCGCATCTCGCGCTCGAGCCGCGCGACGCGGGCGCGCAGCTTGCCGAGCTCGTCCTGGAGCGCGAGCACCTGCTCGACGCCCGCGAGGTTGAGCCCGAGCTCGGTCGTCAGCCGCTGGATCAGCCGCAGCCGCTCGAGGTCCCGCTCGGAGTAGAGCCGCGTGCCGCCTGGCGTCCGCCCCGGCCGCACGAGCCCCTTCTGCTCGTAGATCCGGAGCGTTTGCGGATGCATGCCGACGATGTCGGCGGCGACCGAGATCATGTAGCGCGGCCGGTCGGTCATGACCGGAACGCCTGCTCCCGTGGGTCCTCGCGCGAGACCTTCTTCAGGTTCTCGAGCGCCTCCTTCTCGGCCTTGCTCAGCTTCTCGGGGACGGTCACGTGCAGCCGTGCGATCAGGTCGCCGCGGCCGGAGCCCTTCAGGCGCGGCGCGCCGCGGCCCTTGATCTTGAGCAGCTTGCCGTCCTGCGAGCCGGCCGGCACCTTCAGCGTGACGCGGCCGTCAGGCGTCGGCACCTCGACCGATGTGCCCAGAGCTGCCTCTGGATAGGTGACCGGTACGTCGATCTCGAGATCCGCGTCGCCGCGACGTCGGTAGAGCTTGGACGGCTCGACCCGTGTGACGACATAGAGATCGCCTGCCGGGGCGCCACCGTAGCCGGCCTCCCCTTTGCCGCGCAGCCTGATCCGCGTGCCGTCCCTGGCACCAGCAGGGATCTTCACCTTGAAGCGCCGCGTCCGCCGTTCGCGGCCGGTTCCACGGCAATTCGGACACGGATCCTCGATCACCGTGCCGTTGCCACGGCACCGCGGGCACGGCTGCGAGAGCGAGAAGAGGCCCTGGCTCTCGGCGACCACGCCACGGCCGCGGCACTCGGGACAGACCTTCGGCGTCGTCCCCGGCTTCGCGCCCGAGCCGCCGCACTCGTGACACGCCGTCTCGAGCGAGACGGGGATCGTCGTCTCGACGCCTCGCAGCGCGTCCTCGAACGAGAGCGCCACCTCGACCTCGACGTCGTTCCCCCGCTGGCCGCGCGGGGTCGCGCCGCGACCTGAGCGGTCGCGGCTAGTAAAGAGACCGCCGAAGAGGTCGCCGAGGTCGAAGCCGTCGAACCCCCCCCCACGAGCGGAGCTCGACCCGAAGGGACGAGCTCCGCTGTCGTACTGCTTCCGCTTCTCGGGATCCGAGAGCACGTCGTACGCGCCCTGCACCTTCTTGAAGCGCTCCTCGGCAGCGGCGTCACCGGGGTTCTTGTCCGGGTGGTACTGCCGCGCGAGCTTCCGGTAGGCCTTCTTGAGCTCGTCGGGAGTCGCGCTCTTCGTTACCCCCAGGACCTCGTAGAGCGACTTAGCCGTCCGCGTCGCCAAGGTCTCCTCCAGCAGCCGGGGGAACCTCCCGGTTCCCCCGGACCCCTTCCCCTGGTCCGCTGTCGCGGACAGGCGGCTCCGCCGCCTCCTTCGCCGCCGCGACCACCACCCGCGCCGGCCGCAGCACGCGGTCGCCGAGCCTGTAGCCCTTCTGGACGACGTCGAGCACCGTGCCCTCAGCGGCCTCGCTCGGCTGCGAGAGCAGCGCCTCGTGGACGTGAGGGTCGAACTGCCCTTCCGTCTCGATCTCCGCGAGGCCTTCCTTGGCGAGCAGATCGGCGAGCGCTCGCTGCACGAGCCGCACGCCGTCCTCCAGCTTCGCCTCCTCGTGCTGCTCGGCTGCCTCCAGGGCGCGGCCGAGGTCGTCGAAGATCGGCAGCAGCTCCTTGACGATCCGCTCGGACGCGCGCGCGAACAGATCGCTCTGCTCGCGCGCGGTCCGCTTGCGGAAGTTGTCGAACTCGGCCTTGAGCCGCTGGAGCGCATCGAGGTACTCGTCGCGCTCGCGCGTCGCCTCCGCGAGCTCGTCGACCGGCTTCTGTTCGACCTTCTCGTCCATTAGGAGGTCCTGGCCTCCTCGTCGACCACCTCGTAGTCGGCGTCCTCGACGACCTCGTCGTCGGAGACCGCGCCGTCCGCGGAGGTCGGCGACTGCTGCGCCGAGGCCTTCGCGTAGACGGCTTCGGCCAGCTTGTGCGAGGCCTCCATCAGCGCGTCGGTCTTGGCGCGGATGTCCGCAAGGTCGGAGCCCTGAAGCGCCTGGTTCAGCTCCATGATCCGGCCCTCGATCGTCGAGGCCTCGGCCTCGTCGAGCGTCTCGCGGTGATCCTTCAGGCTCTTCTCGGTCTGGTAGGCGAGCTGCTCTGCCTGGTTCTTGGCGTCCGCGAGCTCGCGCAGCCGGTGCGCTTCCTCGGAGTGCGCCTCGGCCTCCTTGATCATCCGATCGACCTCGTCGGAGTTCAGGCCCGAGCCGCCTTCGATCTTGATCTGCTGCTCGTTGCCCGTGCCGAGATCCTTCGCCGAGACGTTGAGGATGCCGTTCGCGTCGAGGTCGAAGGTGACCTCGACCAGCGGCATGCCCCGCGGGGCCGGCGGAATGCCGACGAGCTGGAACTTGCCGAGCGTCTTGTTGTAGAGCGCCATCTCCGACTCGCCCTGGAGCACGTGCACCTCGACCGACGGCTGGTTGTCCTCCGCCGTGGAGAACGTCTCCGACTTGCGGGTCGGGATCGTCGTGTTGCGCTCGATCAGCTTCGTGAAGACGCCGCCCTTGGTCTCGATCCCGAGCGACAGAGGCGTCACGTCCAGCAGGAGCACGTCCTTGACCTCGCCCTTGAGGACGCCGGCCTGGATGGCCGCGCCGACTGCAACAACCTCGTCCGGGTTGACGCCCTTGTGCGGGTCCTTGCCGATCAGCTCCTTGACCTTGTCCTGCACCGCCGGCATGCGGGTCATCCCGCCGACGAGCACGACGTGGTCGATCTTCGACGAGTCGATGCCCGCGTCGGCGAGCACCTGCTTCGTCGGGCCGACCGTCCGCTCGAGCAGATCGTGCGTGAGCTCGTTCAGCTTCGCGCGCGTCAGCTGGAGGTCGAGATGCTTGGGCCCTTCGGGCGTGGCGGTGATGAACGGCAAGTTGATCTGCGTCGTCATCGTCGAGCTGAGCTCGATCTTCGCCTTCTCGCCCGCCTCGTAGAGCCGCTGGAGCGCCATCTTGTCGGCGGCGAGGTCGATGCCCTGGTCCTTCTTGAACTCCGCGACCATCCAGTCGACGATCGCCTTGTCGAAGTTGTCGCCGCCGAGATGGTTGTCGCCCGCGGTCGACTTGACCTCGAAGACTCCCTCGCCGAGCTCGAGCACCGACACGTCGAACGTGCCGCCGCCGAGGTCGAAGACGAGGATCGTCTGGTCGGCTTCCTTGTCGAGCCCGTACGCGAGCGAGGCTGCGGTCGGCTCGTTGATGATCCGCAGCACCTCGAGGCCGGCGATCTTGCCGGCGTCCTTCGTTGCCTCGCGCTGCGCGTTGTTGAAGTACGCGGGTACCGTGATCACGGCCTCCGTGACCGCCTCGCCGAGATAGGCCTCGGCGTCGGTCTTCAGCTTCTGGAGGATCATCGCGCTGATCTCCGGCGGCGCGTACTCCTTGCCGTCGGCCTTGACGCGGACGTCGCCGTTCGGGCCCTTCTCGACTTCGTACGGGACGATCTTCATCTCCTCCGAGACCTCCTCGAACTTGCGCCCCACGAAGCGCTTGATCGAGAAGATCGTGTTCTGTGGGTTCGTCACCTGCTGGCGCCGAGCAGGCGCCCCGACGAGCCGCTGCCCGTCTTTGCCGAACGCGACGACGGACGGAGTCGTCCGGCCTCCCTCTGCGTTGGGGATCACCGTCGGCTCGCCGCCCTCGATGACGGCCATACACGAGTTCGTCGTGCCGAGGTCGATGCCGATAACCTTTGCCATAGCTTGCGTTCCTCCCAAGATTTAACTTTAGGCACAGGATAAAATCTAAGCGTGAGTTTGTCAAATCCTGATTCCCGCATCGAGGAGTACGCGCGCCTGATCGTCGAGCGCGCGCTTGACGTGCAGGCTGGCTGGCAGGTCGTGATCCGCACGGAGCCGCCCGCGCGGCCACTTTTGGACGAGGTCGTGCGCCTGATCGCCCGGCGCGGCGCCTACCCGATCGTCCGCCTCGGCTGGGGACTCTGGCCCGGAAATGTCGTCTTCGCAGAGGAAGCGCCGGAGGAGATCCTCGGCGAGCTGTCCCCGATCGACACGTTCACGATCGAGCAGATGGACGCTCGGGTCACGATCTCGGCGCCGGAGAACGTGAACGACGGCTCGGAGCTCGACGCGTTGCGCCGCCAGCTGATCAGCAAAGCGCACCGCCCGTTCTTCCAGCGTTCGAGCCAGGCGGGCTTCCCATGGGTCGGCTGCCAGTTCCCGACGCCCGCGCTCGCGCAGGAGGCGGGGATGTCGACCAAGGCGTTCGAGGACTTCCTCTACGGCGCCGTCGTGCGCGACTGGGACGCGGAGGGCGAGCGAATGCGGCGCTATGCGGCGCGCTTCGACAATGCGAAGGCGGTGCGGATCGTCGCTGACGGGACCGACCTGACATTGGGTCTCGTCGGCCGGCAGGGACACGTCGACGACGGACATCTGAACTTGCCGGGCGGCGAGTTCTTCTTCTCACCTGTCGAGGACGCGACCGAGGGAGAGATCACGTTCTCGGAGTTCCCGACCGAATTCGGTGGGGTCCCGATCGAGGAGATCCGGCTTCGCTTCGAGGCCGGACGCGTTGTCGATGCCTCTGCCTCGCGCGGTCAAGACGCGTTACTCGGTGCGCTGGACACGGACGCGGGCGCGCGCGTGCTCGGAGAGCTCGGGATCGGTTGCAACGAGGGGATCACCCGGCATCTGAGAAACACGCTCTTCGACGAGAAGATCGCGGGCACGATCCACCTCGCCCTGGGCGCGAGCTACACGTTTGCGGGCGGCAAGAACGAGAGCGCGATCCACTGGGACATCGTCAAGGACCTGCGCCAGAACGGTCGGATCGAGGTCGACGGCGAGGTCGTCCAGGAGAGCGGCCGCTGGTTGATCTAAGCGGCGGCGCCCGAGCCAGTCGCTCGAAGTTCCACTTTCGGCACGCTTGCGTCACCCACGCGTGCGTTTTTCGGGGCTAGGCTCGCGCTGTGGGGCGGGAGGTGGGGTTTCCCGAGCTAGACGCGTGTACCTGTAGGCCCGCGCGGGGGCGGCTCGCACATGACGGGAGAGATCGCGCGCCGCTTCCGGCTCGGCGATCACGATCCCGGTGAGGATGACCGCGCAGCCCGCCCAGCCGACTGCGCCGAGGCGGTCGCCGGACAGCAAGTAGCCGAAGAGCGCGGCGAACGGGGCCTCGAGCGTGAAGATCAGCGCGGCGCGCGCCGCCGTCGTGCGCTGCTGCACCCACGCCTGCACGAGGTACGCGAACGCGCTCGCGAAAACGCCTGTGACGAGCAGCGCCCCCCAGACAGTCCAGCCGCGCGGTACGGAGAGGCTGCCGAGAGCCGCCGCGACGATCGCGAAGCCGGCGAAGGAGACGACGATCTCGACGAAGACAAGTGCGAGGGGGTCGAACCGTGGCGCAAACCGCCCGACCGCGACGATCTGTCCCGCTTGCACGGCCGCGCTCGCCAGCACGAGCATGTCGCCGAGCACCTGACCGCGATGGACTCCCGACAGCATCGCGAGCCCGGCGACCGCCAGCGCGATCCCGACCCAGCCGGCCAAGCCGAGCCGATCGCGGAAGAGCGCGAGCGCCACAAGTGGGGTCAGCACCACGTAAAGACCTGTGATGAACCCGGTGCTCGAGACGCTCGTGTGGGCCAGGCCCTCCGTCTGCAACGCGTAACCACCCGCGAGCAGCAAGCCGAGCAGCGCCCCAGCGCCCATGCCGCTCCGCCCCAGCCCGCGCAGCCGACCCACAGCGACAGGCGCGAGCGCGACCGAGGCGATCGCGAATCGGACGGCGAGGAAGGCGAAGAGCGGGTAGATCGCGACCGCGTCCTTGACCTGGACGAACGTGACGCCCCAGATCGCAGTCACCGCGATCAGCGCGAGGGAAGGGGCCATCGGCGGAACGCTACGCTGACCGCGTGACGCCGCACGACACGCTCGGCCGGCCGCTTCGTGACCTGCGCATCTCCGTCACCGACAGGTGCAACTTCCGCTGCGTCTACTGCATGCCGCGCGAGGTCTTCGGCCGCGACTACGAGTTTCTCGCGCGACGCGAGCTGCTCAGCTTCGAAGAGATCACCCGGCTGGCCCGGGCCTTCGTCCAGAACGGCGTCGAGAAGATCCGCCTCACCGGCGGCGAGCCGCTCGTGCGTCGGGACCTGCCCCGCCTTGTCGAGCAACTGGCGGAAATCCCGGGCCTCGACCTGACCCTGACGACGAATGGCTCGCTCCTGGCGCAGCACGCACAGACGCTCCGCGACGCCGGCCTGACGCGTGTCACCGTGAGCCTCGATTCACTCGACGACGCAACATTCCGGGCGATGAACGACGTCGACTTCCCCGTCGAACGCGTGCTGGAGGGGATCGACGCGGCAGCGGCCTCCGGTCTGTCGCCGGTCAAGGTCAACATGGTCGTGAAACGCGGCGTCAACGACGACAGCGTGGTGCCGATGGCCGCCCATTTCCGAGACAGCGGACACATCCTCCGCTTCATCGAGTACATGGACGTCGGTCACACGAACGGCTGGCGGCTCGACGATGTCGTCCCGGCGGCGGAGATCGTCGCCGCGATCGACGCCGAGTTCCCGCTCGAGCCCGCCGATCCGAACTACCGAGGCGAGGTGGCGCGGCGCTGGCGCTACCAGGACGGTTCGGGCGAGATCGGCGTCATCGCCTCCGTGACGCAACCGTTCTGCGGTGACTGCACCCGAGCTCGCATCTCGGCCGAGGGCCGCCTCTACACCTGTCTCTTCGGGCTCGAGGGTCACGATTTGCGAGGGCTCGTCCGCGGGGGTGCGTCCGACGACGAGCTGACGGCTGCGATCGGCGGCATTTGGCAAGGCCGGCGCGACCGGTACTCGGAGCTCCGCTCGGCGGCGACGACCGACCTGCCCAAGGTCGAGATGAGCTATATCGGCGGCTGAGCGGCTTTTTGCCTCTCCGCCGACCCGTTAGAATCGCCTCCGCATGACCGCTGCCGTACAAGGGATCGGCCGTCGCTACCTGCCGCGCGGCTGGTCGGACTTCGGCCGGCAGCTCGGAATCTGGTTCGGCTTCCTCGTCGCGTACCAGCTCGTCCGGGGCCTGGCCGACCGCGACCCGACCCGGGCCTTCGAGAACGGCCTGCGCATCGTCGGCATCGAGGAGCACGTCAGCAACCTGTTCGAGCTCTCGCTCCAGCACCTGGCCGCCACCTCGGGCGTCCTGACGGCCGCCGTCTCGTGGACGTACTGGAACTCCGAGTTCACGGTCGTCGGCCTGACGCTGCTCTGGGTCTACCTCCGCCGCCACGAGCACTTCCACCGCTTCCGAAACTGGATCATCCTCGCGAACGCATTCGGCCTGATCGGCTACGTCCTCCTGCCGACGATGCCGCCGCGGTTCTATGCGAACTTCGGCTTTGCCGACACGTTGGCGCAGTTCGGGGGCCTGAACCACGGCAGCGGTCTCGTCGAGTTCGTCTCGAATCCCTATGCGGCTATGCCGAGCCTCCATTCGGCCGACGCGCTGATCGTCGGCATAACGATGGCTCTGGTCTGCCGCCGCCGCTGGGCGAAAGCGCTCTGGCTCTTCTGGCCGATCTGGGTCTGGTTCTCGGTGATGGCGACCGGCAACCACTTCTGGCTCGACTGCCTCGCGGGCGTGGCGGTCGCGTTGCTCGCGGCGGCGATCGTGAACCGCCGCTGGGTCGGTCGGCGCGTGCTTCGACGCGCTGCGACCGCTTAACGCCGCAGGCCCACCGCCGGCCGAACGACGATGGGTCGCGCGCAACGGAGGGTGGTAGCGTGCGCCGCGTGAGCAGGGCCGAGGCGATCAAGCACGCCTACACGGGCGGCGCCCGCCAGCTTGCGTCCCGGTCGATCGTCGGCCTCGCGCGCACGCGCGTTTCCCCGAACGCGCTGACGACCGCCGGCGTGCTGCTCTGCGCCGCCGCGAGCGTGCTTGTCTACTTCGAGTACCGCGGGCAGTACCTCTTCTACTGGCTCGGCGCGGCGCTCTTCGTCGTCGGCTCGATCCTCGACATCCTCGACGGAGCACTCGCCCGAGCAGGCGGCAAGACCACCCCGTTCGGCGCTTTTCTCGACTCGACGACCGACCGGGTCAGCGAAGGGTTCATGCTCGGCGCAATCGCGCTGGTGCTCGCCCGTCACGGAAACGAGACGGCTCTCGCCTTCACTTTCGCCGGCGTCGCCGGCTCCTTCCTCGTCAGTTACACACGCGCGCGTGCGGAGGCCCTCGGCCTGCGCGGCGACGTCGGCATCGGCAGCCGTGCCGAGCGAGTCGTCGTGATCACGGCCGGCCTTGTCCTCGCACCGTGGGGCGCACTCCCATGGGCGATCTACGTGCTTGCCGCGACGGCGTGGGTCACCGTCCTCCAGCGCGTGCTGCACGTGCGCACACAACTTCGTCGAAAGGAATCAGATGGCTTCGAGAAACGGTAAGGCCCCGAGCGACCCGGGCAAGGTGCGGGTCGCGATCATCGGGGTCGGCAACTGCGCCAACTCCCTGCTCCAGGGGGTCGAGTTCTACAAGGGCGCAAAGGCGAGCGAGACCGTGCCGGGTCTCATGCACGTCGACCTCGGCGGTTACCACATCCGCGACATCGAGTTCACGGCCGCGTTCGACGTCACCAAGGACAAGGTCGGGAAGGATCTCGCCGACGCGATGTGGGCGCATCCGAACGACACGATCAAGTTCGCCGAGGTGCCCAAGACCGGCATCAAGGTCTCGCGCGGCATGACGCACGACGGAATCGGCAAGTTCCTCTCCGAGGTCGTCGAGAAGGCTCCCGGAGCGACTGATGACGTCGTCGGGATCCTCCGCGAGACGGGCACCGACGTGGTCGTCAACTACCTCCCCGTCGGTTCGGAGGAGGCGACCAAGTGGTACACGGAGCAGATCCTGAACGCCGGCTGCGCGATGGTGAACTGCATGCCGGTCTTCATCGCGCGCGAGAAGTACTGGCAGAAGCGATTCAAGGATGCCGGCGTCCCGATCATCGGTGACGACATCAAGTCGCAGGTCGGCGCGACGATCACGCACCGGGTCCTGACGAGCCTGTTCCAGGATCGCGGCGTGAAGCTCGAGCGGACGATGCAGCTCAACGTGGGCGGCAACTCCGACTTCCTGAACATGCTCGAGCGCGAGCGGCTCGAGTCGAAGAAGATCTCGAAGACGAACGCCGTCACCTCGATGCTCGACTACGAAATCGGCGCGAAGAACGTGCATGTCGGCCCGTCCGATTACGTGCCGTGGCTAACCGACCGCAAGTGGGCCTACATCCGGATGGAGGGGCGGTCGTTCGGCGACGTGCCGCTCAACGTCGAGCTGAAGCTCGAGGTCTGGGACTCGCCGAACTCGGCCGGGATCGTGATCGACGCCGTGCGACTCGCCAAGCTCGCACTCAACAACGGTGTCGCTGGTGCGCTCGAGGCGCCGAGCGCTTACCTGATGAAGTCGCCGCCCAAGCAGATCCGCGACGACGAGGCGCGCGAGGCGACGGAGCGGTTCATCACCGAGCACTCCCGAAAGACCGCCAAGGAGCGTTCGAAGACGAAGGCATGACGACACGAGTGCGCCACGGCCTCTGGCTCGTCGCCGGCGCCGGTTTCGGCGTCGTCGGAATCGTGGCGATCGTGGGCGTAGGGGTCGGACAGTTCGGGACGACGTTCTGGCGGGTGATCGGCGCGCTCGTGATCGCTCTGATGTGCCTCGCGGCTGCGCTGGCCGGGAGCGAGCTGATCGCTCGCCGGCGCCTGTCGCTGCTCGGCTGGTGGATGCTCGCCACCGCGCCCGCCGAGCTCGTCACGCTGCTGGTCGCGAACTGGAAGGAGCACGTCAGCCTCGATTACGCGAATGGCCTCGTCACGGCAACGGTCCTGCTCCTGTCCGGTCTGGTCGTGGCCACTCTGAGGCTGATCGTCGACATCCAGGCACCCGCGGTCGTGGCGACCTTCTCCTCGGTCGTACTGGCAACGCTTGTGCTCGACGTGCTGGCGATCGTTCTCGTTTGGGCCCACGCGACGCCTGACGTAGCGCTGCGGACGATGCTTGCGCTGATCGTCGTGATCGTCGTGCTCTACCTGCTGACCCCGATCGTGCACCGCTTTTCGCGACCGCACAGGGCGTAGGGCTGTGGGTTCGTCGGCACGATCTCGGCACGGTCGCGTCACACATCCGTGCGTCGTCCGTCGATAGGCTCGTCGCCAACGGGGAGGGAGGTGGGGTTTCCCGAACTAGACGCGTGTACCCAGAGGCACTCCACGCGTGCGGGCCTCGGCGGAGGCAGGGCTAGACTCGAACACGTGGGGCTCCGGATCTGCCTGGTCACGCCCTTTGCCTGGTCGCAGCCACACGACGTAAACGATCACGTAAGGGGGATTGCGGAGGAGCTCCGTCGTCTCGGCCACTCCGTGACGGTGCTCGCGCCGTCGAACCGCGCAGCCGATCTGCTCGCCGGGCGGCGGGCCCTTCTGCGCGGCACGGAAGCGCACGTGATCGCCCTAGGGCCCGCGCTCCCGATCTCGCGACGGAGCAGCATGGGTGTGCCGGTCGGCGCGCGAGCCAACCTTGCGCTGGTGCTCTCGCGCGAGCCCTTCGACGTCGTTCACGGCGTCGAGCCGGGGCTGCCGAGCCTCTCCTACCTGGCACTCCGCGACGCGGAGGCACTCGCGGTCGCGAGCTTCTTCTCGCCCGAGCGGCTCGGTTACCCACCGGGGAAAGCGCAGCGGGAGCGGCTGCTCGGACGCGTCGACGCGCTGATCGCTTCGTCGCCAGAGGTCGCCACGGCGGCGGCGGAGCGCTTCCCGGGCCAGTACGAGGTGCTCTCGCCCGGAGTCGACACCAGCGTCTTCCACCCCGGACGCAAGCGCCGACTTGCAGTGCTCGAGCTGCAGCCTGCGGAGCGCCCGCTCGCGCGGGCCGCGATTCGGATGCTGCGCGAGCTTCCGGGCTGGGAGCTCGTGCTCTTGCGCGCGCAGCCGCTGACTGCACGGCCCTATGTGCCTCGCCAGCTCGTTCCGCGGGTGCACGTGCGTCTTGGTGCCGACGCGCGCTCGCGGGCCGCGATCCTGCGCGAGGCCGAGATCGTCATCCCGTCGCCCACGGGACGCGCGGGTCTCGAGCTCGAGGCGAACGCATCGGGCGCCGCCGTCGCACGTCCCGCCGGTGTCGAAGAGCAACCGGAGCTCGCCGCGGCCGCGATGGCCCGGCTCGCCGAGAATCCGGAGCTGCGCGAGCAGCAGGCGGCGACAGGACGGGCACGAGCCGAGCGCGAGAGCTACGCAGCGGTGGCCGGCGAGCTCGACTCTCTCTACCGCCGGCTCGCGGGGCGTCGTCGCAGCGCCCAACGAGAGGTCCAGCCCCTTGCGGATCGCGACTGGATCGTGTGCGACCTGCACATGCACACCTCCTGGTCGCACGACTGCCGCATCGGGGTCGCCGAGCTGCTCGACCACGCCGAAGAGCAGGGCCTCGGCGCGATTGCGATCACCGACCACAACCGTTTCGGCGGCGCGATCGAGGCGCTCGAGCTCGCGCGCGGCCGTCGCCTGACTGTCATCCCCGGCGAAGAGATCAAGACGGACGGACAAGGAGAGGTGATCGGCCTCTTCCTGCGCGAGGAGATCCCGCGCGGACGCTCCTTCGCGGACACGATCGCCGCGATCCGGGCCCAGGGCGGGCTCGTCTATCTCCCGCACCCCTTCGACCGTCTCCATGCGATCCCCGATCCGGCGACGCTCCACCGACACCTCGCCGACATCGACGTCTTCGAGGTCTACAACGCGCGACTGATGCGCGACATCTTCAACGACGAGGCGCTGCGATTCGCGCGCAAGTACAACCTGACGATGGGAGCCGGCTCGGATGCACACGTGCTCCCAGGGGTCGGCACCGGTGCCTTGCGGATGCGCGCGTTTCGCTCGCCCGAGGAGTTCTTGATCAGCCTGCGCTCCGCCGAGGTGCTCCGGCGGCCCAAGTCGCTCGTTTACCTGCAGTCGCTCAAGTGGGCCGCCCAGGTCAAGGAAAAGGTCCGCTAGGAGAGAACAAGGTCCAGCCCTGTGACCGCCGTGCCGACCGACGAGATCTACGAGCGCTACCTGGCGAAGGCGATCTCTGAGATGAACGATCTCGGTGATGAGATCGCCCGAACGGCCGGCAGCGCTGTCCCCGTTCTCGGCTCGGGTCATCCGCTCGCAGACGTCCTCATGCTCAAGTACGCGCCGAAATCCTCCGAGAGCCAGGAGGGTGTCGCCTTCTACGGCCGCGCGGGCAACGCGATCCTCAAGTCGCTGCAGCGGCTGCGGGTCGACCCTCTCGCCGTCTACGGAACGAACTGCGTCAAGTACGCGGGCGGCGAGCCGGACGATCTCGCGCGCAGCTGGCTCGAGCGGGAGCTGCACATCGTCCAGCCGAAGCTGCTCGTCGTCATGGGCGAGGAGGCGCTCGGCTTCCTCGCTGCCGTCGAGTTTCCTCTCGGCGCAGCCGTCGAGCCGGCACCGGGCGAGCTGCAGCAGTTTACGCCGACCTGTCAGGCGCTGTACGTGCCGGACATCGATGCGTCGCTCGACGAGCAGCCCGCGAAGACGGCGTTCTGGAATGCGCTGAAGGCGCTCGGCCCGTGGTGGGCGGAGCTCCCGCCGTACTAGACCGGCGGCGCACCGCGGCGCTCGCGGCGCTGGCTGTCGCGCTCGGCGTCTACTTCGGCGTCGACCACGAGCTCTGGCGGGCCTCGACCTGGTGGGACGTGGCGTGGATCGCGCTCGTCGTGATCCCGGCGGTCTTCGGGCTCGTCTACCTGGTGCTGCCGCTCCGCGGCGGCCGCGGGTTCGGGCTCGTCACGCTCGCGCTCGTTGCAGTCGCTGTCGTGACGACGGCCACCGAGGCAGGCGCTGTCGCCGATTTCGCGAAGCTCGCGGCGACCACCGCGGTCGCGTTCTGGTTTCTCACCTTCTTCGAGGAGCTCTGGCTCGTCGTCGTGATCGCAGCGATCATCCCGTGGGTCGATGCCTGGTCAGTGTGGCGCGGCCCGACTCGATCGATCACCAAACACCACCCCGGCGTCTTCTCGCATCTCTCCTTCGCCTTCCCGATCCCCGGCGAGCGCGGCACGGCGAACCTCGGCCTGCCCGACCTGCTCTTCTTCGCGTTGTTCCTTGCGGCCGCGGCGCAGTTCCGGCTGCGGGTGAAGTGGTCATGGGTCGCGATGACCCTCTCGTTCGGGGCAACTCTCGCATTCGCGGTCTGGCTCGACCTCAGCGGCTTGCCCGCGCTGCCCGGCCTGTCGATCGGCTTCCTCGGCGTGAACGCCGACCTGATCTGGAGAAGGCTCAGGCGCTCCGGCTGAGCAGGGCGACCGTCTCGATGTGCGGCGTGTGCGGGAACATGTCGACCGGACGGGCGCGATCGAGGCGGTACCCCCACTCCGCGGCCAGCTCCTTCACGTTCGCGGCGAGCGTGGTCGGATTGCACGAGACGTAGACGATCCGCGGCGCCTCGATCCGCCCGAGTCGTCGCACGGCCTTGTTCGAGAGGCCGGCGCGCGGCGGGTCGACGACGACGACGTCAGGTGCTCCCGAGCGGTCGAGCAGCTCCTCGATCGACTGGCCGACCTCGCCGGCGAAGAACGCGGCGTTGCCGATCCCATTCAGCTCGGCGTTCTCGATAGCGCAGGCGACGGATTCGTGCGAGGCCTCGATTCCCCAGACCGTCAGCGCCTTCGCGGCCAGAGTGAGCCCGATCGTGCCGATGCCGCAGTAGAGATCCCAGACCGTCTCGCCGCCCGTCAGGCCCGCGTACTCGCCGGCCAGCTCGTAGAGGCGCTCGGCCATTCTGGTGTTGGTCTGCAGAAACGCATTGGGGCGAACGCGGAAGCGCAGGCCACAGAGCTCCTCCTCGATCGCCTCCTCACCCCAGAGCAGGCGAGTCGGGATGTTCGTGATCTCGGAGACGCCCTCGTTCTGACCCCACTGGATCGAGCGCACTTCCGGGATGCGGCGCATCGTCTCCACGAAGTGATCGGGATCGGGCAGCTCGCCGGCTGCGGTGACGAGGAGCACGAGCGCCTGGCCGGAGTTGCGGCCCTCGCGCACGACGAGATGCCTGAGGAAGCCCGTATGGGTCTCCTGGTCGTAGGCGACCAGACGCTCCTCGCGCGCCCACGCCCGCACCGTGTCGCGGATCGCATTGCCAATGCTGCCCGTCAGCCAGCAGCGCTCGACCTCGATGACCTCGTCCCAGCGCCCGGCACGGTGAAAGCCGAGCGCGGGCCCCTCCTCGGTCTGCGTGAACGAGTACTCGAGCTTGTTGCGGTACTCGAAGATCGACTCCGCCGGCAGGATCGGCTCGAGCGGAGGCTCGGCGACCCCGCCGAGCCGGCGCAGCGCCTCGGCGACCTGCGACTCCTTCGCCGCAGCCTGCGCCTCGTAGGCCAGATCCTGGAAGCGGCAACCGCCGCACCCTTCGTGGAAGTGACGGCAGGGCGCCTCGACCCGATTCGGGCCGGGCACGAGCACCTCGGTGGCAAGCGCCTCCGCGTGATTGCGCTTCACCATCGTCACGCGTGCACGAACGGTGTCGCCGGGGAGACCGCGACGGACGAAGACCACGAAGCCGTCGAGCCGGGCGACGCCGTTCCCGCCGTAGGCGAGCGAGTCGATCGTGGGCTCGAGCTCCTGGTCGCGGGCGACCGGGGCGGCCACGACTACTGCAGCGTCGTCACGTAGATCTTGCGGTCGCGCGGACCGTCGAACTCGCAGAAGAAGATGCCCTGGTACGTGCCGAGAGCGAGCCGCCCCTGCTCGAGCGGGACGAGCACGTGCGGCCCGATCAGCGAGCCGCGCACGTGCGAGGGAGCATTCGGGCCGTCCTCGTCTTCGTGCCGCCACTGCCAGCCGTCGTCGACGATCTTCTGGAGCGCGTCCTCGAAATCGGCGACAAGCTCCGGGTCGATGTGCTCGTTGATCGTCACCCCCGCTGTCGTGTGCGGGACGTAGACGAGCGCGGCCGAGGCCCCGTTCGTCCCCTCGAGCGCCTCGCGCACTTCCTCGGTGATCTGCACGAGTTGCGTGCGGCGTTCGGTTCGCAGGGGGATCTGGCGCACCCCGTTATCCTAAGGGCGTGGCGATCACGACGTCCGGCACTGCCGAGCTCGATGCTTTCCGCACCGACGCCGACCGCTTCATCGCAGAGCAGGACGAGGAGTTCTACCGCCACTACGCGGGCCTGAAGGAAACGCTCGAGCTCGAGCCGATCTACGAGCGCTACGCGCACCTGACGACGATGGACAAAGCCCAGCAAATAGGGCGATTCGTCAACGGCGGCGGCGGCGTCCGCGAACTCTGGCGATTCGCCTGCGAGGGCTACCTCGGCAATCTGACCAAGTCCTACGCCGAGCAGGTCGCGAAGAGGGAAGCGACGCTCAGCGTGACCGTCGACGGCGAGGAGATACCGTTCCGCGAGCTTCGGCCGCGAATGGCCAACGCCGAGGATCGCGCAACCCGACAGAAGCTCGACGACGCGTACTTCCGGCTCACAGCGGAGCACCTGAACCCGCTCCAGCTCGAAGCGGTGCATGTCGAAAACGACGCGGTCAGACAGCTCGGAGCGGACACCTACCGAGACCTCTACGTCGAGAAGTTCGGGTACCGCCTCGAGGATCTCGCCGAGCAGTGCCGAGCGTTCCTCGACTCGACCGAGCGTCTCTACGAGGACCAGGTCGACAAGCTGTTCCGCGACCGGGTGGGCGTGAGCCTCTCGGAGGCCCAGCGCTGGGACACGGCCCGCCTCTTCCGCGGCATCAAGTGGGACGACAGTTTCCCGCCCGACCGGATGGTGCCCGCACTCGAGTGGACGTTGGCCAACCTCGGCATCGACCTGCGCTCGCAGAAGAACGTCCACCTGGACGTCGAGGCGCGTCCGACGAAGGATCCGCGGGCGTTCTGCGCGCCGATCGAGGTACCCGACAAGGTGATGCTCGTGATCAAGCCGATGGGCGGACCGGAGGACTGGCGCGCCTTCTTCCACGAGGCGGGACACACGGAACATTTCGCCCACACTTCCGCCGATCTGAAGATGGAGGAGAAGCGGCTCGGCGACAACGCGGTCACCGAAGGGTGGGCGATGCTGCTGCAGCACCTGACCGACGAGACCGGCTGGCTCTCGCGGATGCTCGACTTCTCGAAACCGGCCGAGTTCGCCGCCGAAGGCGCCGTCGGATTGCTCTTCTTCGTCCGGCGCTACTCTGCGAAGCTGCTCTACGAGCTCGAGTTCCACGCAGCGGAGGACGTGACCTCGATGAGCACCCGTTACGTCGAGCTGCTCGGCGACGCGCTCAAGATCGAGCCGAGCCCGGCGAACTACCTCTCCGACATCGACCCGAGCTTCTACGTGTCGTCGTACCTACGGTCGTGGGCGTTCGAGGCGCAGCTGCGGGAGTACCTGCGCGCCAGGCACGGCAACGACTGGTTCATGTCGAGGAAGGCGGGCGCCGAGCTCGTCGAGCTGTGGTCGGAGGGGCAGAAGTTCACCGCCGAGCAGCTGCTCAAGGACGTGACCGGCTCGGAGCTCGAGCTCGAGTCGGTCGCAACTCGGATTCGCGAAGCACTCGTCTAGGAGGGCCGCCGGCCGTAGAACGGGTTCGGTTCCGGGCGGAGTCTCGGGCCGGTTCCATCCCAATCCCCCACCCACCCAAGAGGGGAACTCGGGGTAACGGCCGCGCCAGCGTAGCGGCCGACACGCCCCGGCGAACCGCGCGGCCGTGCCGATTTCGTGCCGGTTCGTCCACAGGTCGAACCGGATCGCGGGCTCGAGCGAATCAGCCCCCGTACGACGGCCACCACCTACACCGACCGGCCGTCGGAGAAAGGAGTCGCAACCAATGCGCAAGCTCGCATTCGTTGTCCTGGCGGCCGCCGGCGCGACACTACTGGCGCTGTTCGTCGGTCGTCTGGCTCCGGGAGCAAGCACAGCCTCGAGTCACAGAGAGGCGCCGCTCATCTCGGAGGATCCGACTGCGGACAACACGGATCTGTACGCGTTCCGCAGCCCGGACAAGCCGAACACCCTCACCGTCATCTCCAACTGGATTCCCGGTGAGGACCCCGCGGCTGGGCCGAACTACTACACGTTCTCCCAGACGGCTCGCTACAACATCAAGCTCGACGGGAACGGCGACGGGCGGCCGGACCTGACGTACTCGTTCCGGTTCAAGACCCCGACCGGCCCCTTCTTCCTCGGGAACACGCAGCAGTCGTGGACCGCGACGAAGAACGGCAAGCCGTTCGCGACCGGCAAGACGCCGATCGACAACATCGGTCCGCGGACTGCGGGCTTCTTGGGCGTCAAGGACTACGAGGCCTCCGCAGAGAAGACGATCGTCACCAAGGACGGCATCTCGATCTTCGCCGGTCAGCGTGACGACCCGTTCTTCGCGGACGTGGGCGCGATCTTCGATCTCGTCGCGATCCGCAAGGCCGGGACGACCGGGAACATGGGCGGGGGCAAGGACTTCCTGTCCGGCTACAACGTCCATTCGATCGCGCTGCAGATCCCGATGACGCAGCTGAAGGCGAACAACAACATCGTCGGCGTCTGGTCGTCGACTGACCGTCAGAACGTCACGGTGAACGGGCGTGTCCACCGCGGCTGGACGCAGGTCTCCCGGCTAGCCAACCCGCTCGTCAACGAGGTCATCATCCCGACCGGCCTCAAGGACGTCTGGAACCGGGGTCAGCCGCTCGACGACGGGCGCAAGTTCACCGGCTTCTATCTGAAGCCGATCCTCGCGGCCGTCCTGAACAAGCTGTACAAGCTGGGCGTCCCGGAGACCGGTCGTGACGACCTCGTCGCGGTCTTCCTGACGGGTGTCCCGAAGGTGACGTACACCACCGGCATCAAGGCCGAAGAGCTCCGGCTCAACCTTGGCGTCCCGGTAACGGCGACCCCGAACCGGCTCGGCGTGCTGGGCGGCGACAACGCCGGCTTCCCGAACGGTCGCCGGCTCGGAGACGACATCGTCGACATCGAGGAGCAGGCGGTCGCCGGCTTCCTCAAGGGCAAGAAGGTGCCGCTCGGCGACGGAGTCGACGGGAACGACGTGCCGAACCTGACGCACTTCCCGTACGTCGGGATTCCGCACGAGGGCTTCGCCAACGAGAAGGCGACCCACTGAGAGAAAGGAGAGCGAGGGCCCGTATCCCCTGCGGGCCCTCCCACTCCCTTCGAAGGCGACAGACAGTTGACGAAATCGAAGACCAACAAGCTTCTGATCGGACTCACAGTCGTGATCGCCGTCGGCTTCGCGGCGCTCTTCGGCGGCGCATTCCACGAGCCGCGCCCTGCTGCGGCCGGATTCGCAGCCGAGCAGAAGGCAGTCGACGACTTCCAAGCGGGTTTCGCCCTGAACGCAAGCACCGCCTCCGTCGTGCAGGGGCTGCAATCGAAGCTTGCGGCCAATTCGGCGGACGAGCACGCATGGCTACTACTCGGCCTCGCGTACCAACAGCGCGCCCGCGAGACCGGCGATCCGACCTACTACACGAAGTCGGACGGCACGCTGCACAAGGCGCAGTCGCTCGAACCGAAGGACGCCTTCGTCTATAGCGGACTCGGCTCGCTCGCGCTTTCGCGCCACCGCTTCCGCGAAGCGCTCGTGCTCGGCCAGAAGGCGCACCGCCTCGCTCCGACCATCGCGCGCAATTACGGCGTGGTGGGCGATGCGCTCATCGAGTTGGGCCGGTACCGCCAGGCATTCCGGGCGTTCGACACGATGAACAGGCTCCGGCCATCGCTCTCGTCGTACGCTCGGGTCTCGTACGGCCGCGAGCTGATCGGCGACACCGCCGCGGCCATTCGCGCGATGAAGCTCGCGGTCGACGCGGCAACCGACACCGCGGAGCCGACGGCGTGGACTCACGTCCAGCTCGGCAAGCTCTACTTCAACCACGGTCGCTTCGCGGCCGCGGAGCGCGAGTACCGACTCGCGAACCGAGTCTTCCCGAACTACGCGTACGGCCTCGACGCGCTCGCGCAGGCCGAGGCTGCGCGCGGGCACCTGCCTCGGGCGATCGCGCTCGAGCAGGCCGCGGTCAATGTGATCCCGCTGCCCCAGTACGTCGCCACGCTCGGCGACCTCTACCGCGTGACCGGCCATCCGAAGCTCTCGCAGCGGCAGTACGCCCTAATCGGCGCGATCGAGAAGCTGCTGAACGCGAACGGCGTCCGTACCGACCTCGAGATCGCACTCTTCGAGGTCGACCACGGCATCCGCCTCCAGCATGCCTTGACGCTCGCGAGGATCGGCCAGGCCCAGCGGCCCTCGATCGACGGCGACGACGTGCTCGGGTGGGCCCTCGCCCGCAACGGGCGGTGCGCGGCGGCCCTGCCGTACTCGAAGCTCGCCCTCCGCCTAGGGACGCAGGACTCGCTCAAGTTCTTCCACCGCGGCATGATCGAGCGCTGCCTCGGCCATCAGGGGGAGGCGCGCAGCTGGTTCCACAAGGCGCTCGCCCTGAACCCGCACTTCTCGGTGCTCTGGGCGCCGCTCGCGCGGAGGCTCGCGTGAAACGCCTGCTCGCACTCATGGTCCTACTAGCTGCGCTCGCGGTAACCGCGAGCGCAGCGGCACATCCACTCGGCAACTTCACGATCAACCGCTACAGCGAGCTCGACGTCTCGGGCAACCGGCTCTACGTCCTCTACGTCCTGGACATGGCGGAGATCCCGACCTTCCAGGCGAAGCAGGCCGGCGGCGTCGACGCGGCTGCGTACGCGAAGCGGATCGCGGCGAACGTGCGGCTGGACCTGAACGGGCGCCCCGCACGCCTCGTCGCCGTCCGCCACGCGCTCGCGTTCCCGCCGGGGCAGGGCGGCCTGCACACCACGCGGCTCGAGGTTCTGTTGTCGGGCCCGGCTCTACACGGTCACACCTCCGTTGTCTATCACGACAACAACTATGCCGGACGGATCGGATGGAAAGAGATCGTCGTCCGCTCCGGCTCCGGTGCGAGCCTTGCCTCCTCGAGCGTGCCCGCGCAGAGCATCAGCAACCGCCTGCTCGCCTATCCGAAGAACCTGCTGCAGAGCCCGCTCGACGTCAGCTCCGCACAGGCCGTCGCACTAGCCGGGCCAACCGCAGGCGCACCGCCTGCTCTCCTGGATCACAACGCGCTCGGAAGCCGCGCCGCCGTCCGCGCCGTCTCCGACGGCGGCTTCGCCAGCCTGATCGTCCACGACAAGCTCGGACTCGGCTTCGTCATCGCCTCGCTCTTCCTCGCCTTCTTCTGGGGCGCAGCCCACGCGCTCAGCCCGGGCCACGGCAAGTCGATCGTCGCCGCCTATCTCGTCGGCTCGCGCGGCACGCCGCGGCACGCGCTGCTGCTCGGCGCGACGGTGACGATCACCCACACGATCGGCGTCTTCGCGCTCGGGCTCGTAACTCTGAGCCTCTCGCAGTTCATCCTCCCCGACCAGCTGTATCCGTGGCTGAACCTCGTCTCGGCGCTGCTGATCGTCGTGGTCGGGTTGAGCGTCCTCCGCTGGCGCGTCCGCGAATGGCGTCGCCCCGCACATGGTCATGACCATCACCACGGCCACTTACACGAGCACGGCCACGGCCACTCGCACTCACATGACCCCACGCTCAGCCTGCGACGCCTGCTGGGCGTCGGGATCTCGGGCGGGATCATCCCGTGCCCCACCGCTCTCGTCGTCCTGCTCGCGGCGATCTCGCTGCACCGGGTCGGCTACGGCCTCGTCCTGATCGTCGCGTTCAGCCTTGGCCTCGCGGCCGCGATGAGCGGGATCGGCCTGCTGGCGGTCAGCGCGAAGCGCGTCTTCAAGCGGGTCGACTTCGACCGCGGCTTCGTCCGCTTCCTCCCGGCCGTCAGCGCTCTCGTCGTGCTCGGCCTGGGCCTGGCGATGACCGTCCGCGCACTCCCGAAGGTGACCTGATGTTCGGTCTCGACCACCAGATCGCCCACCTCTCCGACGGCGCGACGATGCTGCTCGTCGCCGCCGTCGCGATCGTGCTCGGCCTCCGTCACGCCACTGACCCCGACCACCTCGCGGCGGTCACGACCCTCGTCGCCAGCGGCCGCGAGCGAACTGCCCGCGCAGCGGCGAGGCTCGGCGCCGCGTGGGGACTCGGCCACGCGACCTCGCTCTTCGTCTTCGGCCTGCCGATCGTCCTCTTCAAGGCGTACTTGCCGGCAGCAGTGCAGGAGGGAGCCGAGACGGCCGTCGGCGTGCTGATCGCCGGTCTCGCCGTCTGGCTGCTCGTCCGCTGGCGGCGCGGGCTCTTCCACCTGCACGTGCACGACCACGCGAGCGGCTCCCACGTGCACGTGCACGACCACGCCACCGCCCACCGCCACAGCGTCCGCACCCGCTCCCCCCTCCAGGCCTACGGAATCGGGTTGATCCACGGGATGGGCGGCAGCGCGGGCGTCGGCGTCCTGCTGCTCGCCGCGATCCACAGCCGGGTGGTCGCCGTCGTCTCGCTCGCGATCTTCGCGTTCTTCACGGCCGTCTCGATGGCGCTGCTCTCGACCGGCTTCGGGCTGACGCTCTCCTCCGCACCCGCGCGGCGGTCGTTCGCGCGCCTCGCCCCGGTGCTCGGATTCGCGAGCCTGGCCTTCGGCGTGTGGTATTCCCTAGGAGCACTCCACGTCGCGCCGTACATCTTCTGATGACCAGTCACGACATCCACGAGCAGGCCGCGGCCTACGTCCTGCACGCGCTCGACGACGACGAGCTTCGCGCCTTCGAGGAGCATCTTGTCGGCTGCACCGTTTGCCAGGAGGAGCTCGAGTCGCTGCGCTCCGCCGCAGCGGCAATCGCGTACGACACCGATCTCCGCGCCCCGCCTGCGCAACTTCGCGCGCGCATCCTCGACGAGGCTCGTGCGGAGAGCAGCTCGAACGTGATCCCCCTGCGCCGCCGGTTCCTCGCGCCCGGAGCAGCAGTCCTGGCCGCCGCGGCCGCCTGCGCGGCAATCGCCCTGGGCGTCTGGGCCTCGTCCCTCTCAGGCTCCCTCAACCGCGAGCGGGACGCACGGCGCGCCCAGACCCAGGCGCTCGCGATCATCGCCGCCCCGGGCAGCCGGCGCTTCGCGCTCGACGGGAGCAAGGGCGCCCTCGTCGTCGCCCCGAACGAGGAAGCAGCGCTCGTCGTCTCGGGCCTGCCACGCGCGCCCGACGGCATGACCTACGAGGTCTGGATCCTCCCGAACGGAAAGGCCCTGCCGGCCGGGCTCTTCGCGGGCGGGCCCGACCGCTCGATCGTGACGCTGACCCGGCTCGTGCCCAGGCACGCCAAGGTCGCCGTCTCGGTCGAGCCGGCGGGCGGCTCACAGACCCTGACCGGGCAAGTTCTCATCACGACCGAGACCGCATAGGCTTTGCGACCGGGAGTGAGAGAACACGATCTCGTCGCGCTCCCCGGGGGGCGTGAAGACGCCGCCTCGGGCCGGGACCTCGCCCACTTTTCGGACGAGGCCCTGCTCGCGCTCGTCAGCCGTTCCGACGACCTCGCGCTCGCCGAGCTCTACGACCGCTACGGCCGCGTCGCGTACGGGCTCGCGGTGCGGATCCTGCGCGACCAGACGCTCGCCGAGGACGCCGTCCAGGATGCGTTCTTGACGGTCTGGCGCAAGGCCGGCACCTTCCTCGCCGAGCGCGCGAAGCCCAGCACCTGGATTCTGACCCTCGTCCACCGCCGCTCGGTCGACCTCGTCCGCCGCGAGCAGCGCCGCCGTGGCGATCCGCTCGAGTCGGCCCCGATCGCCGCGACCGCATCGACGGACGAGGAGGCGGCGCTGCGCTCGAAGCGGCGCGTCGTCCAGGAAGCGCTCCGCCAGCTGCCCGACGACCAGCGCGAGGCGCTCGAGCTCGCCTACTACGGCGGCTTCACGCAGTCCGAGCTGGCCGAGCGCCTCGGCCAGCCGCTCGGCACGATCAAGAGCCGCATGTTCACGGGCCTCCGGCGACTGCGCGACTTGCTCGCAGACGCCGGAGTGGACGTCGCTACCGAGTTCTGAGCCGCCCTCAGCGGTGGTTGCTGAGGTGCCCCTTCTGGTCGATGAAGACGGTCACCTTGAACGTCTGGGTGACGCCGTGGCATGACGTGACGATCGCGTAGGCGAGCGACCGGCCGAAGAGCTGGCTCAGCTGTCCGCGCGAGAGCATCTTCACCTGGATCACGCCCTTCGTCGATTTCGTGCAGTCCGTCTTGCACACGAATGTGGCCTTCACGTGCTTGTCGGGGGGAAGCGCCTTCTTGTTGATCAGCGTCGGATCGAGCATGACCGTCATGTGCGAGCACTTGCACGGCTTCTTGCCGCCATTTCCACCACCGGGTGTCGGGCGGCCGATCGTCTCACTATCCGACCCGGAAAAGCAAGGGGCGGCGGTAGTCTCCACGCCCTGATCCGGGTGCCTGAAGAGCTCAAGGGACGGGACTTCCTACGGGTGTCCGACTGGTCGCGCGCGGAGCTCGAGCTGGCGCTCGACCTCGCCGACGAGTTGAAGGCGGCGCAGGCGCGGCGCGAGGAGCAGCGTCTCCTCCCCGGCCGCACGCTCGGGCTGATCTTCGAGAAGCCGTCGCTGCGAACGCGCGTCTCGTTCGCGGTCGGGATCGCCCAGCTCGGCGGAACTGCGCTGCTCCTGTCGGACCTGCGGCTCGGGGAGCGCGAGCCGCTGCGCGACGGAGCGCGCGTGCTCTCCCGCTACCTCGACGCGATCGCGATCCGCACCTTCGCGCAGGCCGAGGTCTCGGAGCTCGCCGAGCACGCAGAAGTCCCCGTGATCAACGCGCTCACGGACGAGGAGCATCCATGCCAGGCGCTCGCCGACCTCCAGACGATCCGCGAGTGCCTCGGCCGGCTGGACAGCGTTCGTCTCGCCTACATCGGCGACGGCAACAACATGTGCGTCTCGCTCGCCGCGGCCGCCGCCGCGTTCGGCATGGAGTTCGTCGCCGCGACGCCTGCAGGCTACGAGCCCCCGCCCGGCACGCCCGGCCACGTGACGAACGACCCGGGCGAGGCGGCGACAGGCGCAGACGTCCTCTACACCGACGTCTGGACGAGCATGGGCCAGGAGGAGGAGACCGCCCGCCGGCTCGAGGCGTTCCGCGGCTTCACGATCGACGAGGCGCTCCTCGCTCGCGCGAAGCCCTCCGCGATCGTGCTCCACTGCCTGCCGGCGCACTACGGCGAGGAGATCACTGAGGCCGTCGTCTACGGGCCGCAGTCGGCCGTCTTCGACGAGGCGGAGAACCGCCTGCACGCGCAGAAGGCGCTGCTCGCCCTCGTGGTCGAGTAGTGCTCCCGCTCAAGGACAACGTCCCGACCCGCAGCTTCCCGGTCGTCACGGTCGGGCTGATCCTGGCGAACGTGATCGTGTGGCTCTGGGAGCTGCACGGCGGAGTCGACCGCGAGGTGATCCGCTACGGCTATTACCCGTGCTCGTACTCGGGGCCGTGCACGGGGATCGGGCACTTCCACCAGCTCCCCTGGTACGAGGGTGCCTTCAGCTCGATGTTCATGCACGCGAGCTGGGGCCACATCGCGGGCAACATGCTCTTCTTCTGGATCTTCGGCAACAACGTCGAGGACGCCCTCGGCCGGGTTCGCTTCTTCCTCTGGTACGTGGCCTGCGGGCTGGCGGCGACGACGGTGCAGACGCTGGCGACGCTCCACTGGGGCAGCTCCCAGGATGCGAGCATCCCGAACATCGGTGCGAGCGGCGCGATCGCAGGCGTCCTCGGCGCGTACTTCCTGCTGCTGCCGAGGGCGCGGGTGCTGACGCTGATTTTCTGGTTCTTCGTCGAGGTGCCGGCGGTGATCGTGCTCGGCGGCTGGTTCGCCTTCCAGCTGTGGGAGGCAAACGTCTCGCTGACGCATCCCTCGGCGGGCGGCGGCGTCGCGCTCTTCGCACACATCGGCGGCTTCGTCTTCGGGCTGGCGACAGTGCGGCTGGTGGCGATCCGGCGTCCGCTCGCGCCGCGATGGTGAGCTTCGAAGAGCACGTCCGCCGCGCGCTCGATTCCCTGCCGCCCGACCTCGCAGCGAAGCTGAAGAACGTCGCGGTCGTCGTCGAGGACGAGAACCCCGAAGAGCCGGACCTGCTCGGCCTGTTCGAGGAGGACGAGTACCTGCCGGCCAAGATCACGATCTACCGGCTGCCGCTGCAGGAGTCGTTTCCCGACCCGCAGGAGCTCGAGAACGAGATCCGGATCACCGTGCTCCACGAGCTCGCGCACTACTTCGGGCTGGACGAGGAGCAGCTAGGGGAGCTGGGGTTCGAGTGACCGTGCTGCACGTGATCGCGTGGATCGCGGGCGTCGTGGGCGCGCTCGTCGTGCTCGTCTACTTCTTCGGATCGTGGAGGTAGGTGTAAGACCGGGGCGAAACCGGAATGGGCTTACCGACGAACTCGTTCTTGAAGGAGACATGAGAACTCCAGATCACATCCGGCAGGAAATCGAGCAGCTGACCGAGCGGCGCGCGGAGCTCTTCCACACGCTCTCGGAGGCACACGACACCACCCTCGCCGCCGAGCACCAGCAGCTCGAGCAGGAGATCGCCCGGCTCTGGGACGAGCATCGGGCCGCGAGGGCGTATCTGCGCCACGGCGAACGCGACGCGATCATCCAGCGCGCCCGCGCCGAAGAGCGGCTCGAGCGAGCTGCCTAACAGAAGCGCGGCAGGTGGTGGGCCAGCTGTCGCTGCCACGACTCCCAGTCGTGCGGCACGTCGTGTCCCCAGACGTCCAGCTCGTGCCTGATCCCCTTCTCCGCCAGTAGCGAGGCGAACCGGCGCGTGCTCTCGAGCGCGCCGGTCGTGTCCTCCCACTGGCCCTGTCCGGCGACGAGCAGCAGGCTCACGCGGCTGCGCAGCCAGTCGAGATGGTCGCCTTGCAGGTGCTGGACGTAATCGAGCGGGTTGTTGAAATAGGTCGCCTCGCCGCGCTCGCCGCCGGCGACGACGGAGACGTCGTAGACGCCGCTCATGCAGATCGCAACCGGGAAAAGGTCGGCGCGCTTCAGCGCGAAATTGGCCGAGTGGTAGGCGCCGAAGCTCGTGCCGGTGACGAGGATCTCCTGCGGGCCGCCGAGGTCTTCGTAGATCCACGGCACGACCTCGTTGGCGATCCAGTCCTCGTAGGCCCCGTGCCGGCGGGCCCGCTCCTCCAGGGACAGTCCCTCGGCATACCAGGAACCGGTGTCGAAGCTGTCGACCGCGTAGAGCTTGATCCGCCCCTGCTCGATCAGCGGTGCAATCGCGTCGACCATGCCGAAGCGCTCGAACTCGTGCGCGGTGCCCTGTTGCGAGGGAACCGCGAGCACCGGCCGGCCGAAGTGGCCGTAGGCGAGCAGGTTGCCGACAGCGCCGATCGCGCGTGAGTGGATGGCCGCGTGGCGTCGAAGGGTCATGGCCGAAACCGCGGATTTCGCGATCGGAGCCCGCAGGCTAGTCTCGGTCGCCATTGCCGACGATCAGCGTGTTCTACGGAATCGTGATCCAGATGTTCATCAACGATCACCCGCCACCGCGCTTCCACGCTCTTTACGCCGGCTATCGGGCCAAGGTCTCGATCGAGACAGGCCTTGTGATCGCAGGCAAACTGCCGCCGCACGCGAGCAGACTCGTCCGCCGGTGGGTTGAAATTCATCGCGCGGAACTGGCTGCGAACTGGCATCGTGCAAGGATCATGCTTCCCCTCGATCCCATTCTGCCGCTGCCGTGATGGCACCGGATGTCAAGGCAGTCACTCCCCTCGATCCTTACGTGGTGCGAGTCGTCTTTGCCGACGGGGAGATCCGAGACGTCGACTTCGAGCCGCTCCTCGACGGCGAGGTCTTCCGCCCACTTCGAGATCCCGAGTTCTTCGCAAGAGTCGCGGTCGACGAATACGAGCAGACGATCGTCTGGCCCAACGGCGCCGATCTCGACCCCGAGGTGCTCTACGGCAGCGAAGAGCCGGCCGGCGATCCGAAGCCGATCGTGAGCATTCCGCAGCGCGCGTAGCCGGGTCGCGCGGGTCTAAACTGACCTCGAAGGGGCGTTAGCTCAGCTGGGAGAGCGCCGGCTTT
>JBBQTQ010000007.1:0-45391 GCA_038213135.1 Gaiellales bacterium | reverse complement strand
ATCATCAACGAGCACGTAAACGTGCGTCAGCAAGGCGTCGAGGTCGGCGGACATCGTGGCCTCCTGGTCAACGGTGTGTGGACACCGCCGACTTCGGCGCCAGCCCGCCGGTCCCTACGACTTCGGAATCAATCGTCTAGGAGGGCTTGGCGGAACGTTCCTCGTCGTCAGGCTGCGATGCTCGTTCCGAGGCAAGGACGCAGGGAGCGCTCATATGCGGGCATATGGGCGCGACCGAGGACGCCGCATCGGGGCGAGCAGCGCGGCCTGGCGGCTCAGCGAATGCTTTCGCCAAGCCCTCCCAGGAAGTCCGCCAGCTCGCGGGCACGAGTCGTCCGCGAGAACCGCTCGCGCTGCTCCTCGCTGAGGCTGACGTCGGGCAGGTCGCCCGCGCGCCAGCGCGCGACGAGCGTGCCCAGAGCCTCAGAGATCGCCGAGACGTCGTCGGGAGGCACGACGATCCCCGCACCCGTCTGGCGGACGATCGCCGCAGCGGATCCGTCCGGAGGAACCGCCGCGAGGATCGGCCGGGCGGCGGCGAGATACTCGTAGAGCTTCCCGGAGGGGATGTCCCGGCCGCGCTCGCCGAGCTCGGGTAGCAGGAGCAACAGCGCCTCCGAGTCCCGCTGGAGCGCGAGCGTCTCGTGATGCGGCAGGAACGGAGTCAGCTCGAGCCGCTTGCCGAGACCGAGGCCCGCGGCCCACTCGCGATCGCGCGGACGGAAGTCGCCGACGAAGTGCGCGACGATCGCCGTGTCCGAGGTGGCGAGCGCCTCGAGAAACGGCCGTGGGTCGCGCTTGCCGAAGAAGCTGCCGGTATGCGTGATCCGGAAGGTGTCCGTCGGCCGGTACTCGAGCCCCTCGAAGTCCTCGAAGTCGCAGCCGTTCGGGATCACGGCCACGGGCAGCGAAGGATTGAACTGCCGCAGCTCGCCGGCGATCGTCTCGGTAACCGCAACCGCGGCATCGGCGTTGCGCGCGACGAACGGCGCGACGCGGCCCTGAAGTTGCTCCTTGGTGCGAACGAGCCACCGCTCGACGGCGCGGTCCTCCTTGGCAAGGATCGAGTCGCGAACGTCGGCAACCCAGCGCACGCCCGTGCGGCGCTTGACGAGCGCTCCGAGCAGGTGCACGGAGACCGGCGGCGAGGTGGTCATCACGACGTCGATCCGCTCGCGGCGGACGAGCCGGATCGCCTTGGGGACGGCCGTTGCGAGCCAGGGAAGGGTCTCGTCCGGTACGAGCAGCCGTCGCGGCGTCAAAAGCGCCCGCCGAACAGCGAGATCGAGTCCGGTTCGGCCGTGCAGCTCATGCGCGGGCAGGCGCCCGCGCGGGCCGTAGTACGGCGCGCGGTCGACGGGCATCCCGTCCGGCGTCTCGAGCAGCGGGTCGCGGTGGATCCATTTCGGGTCGTCGGGCGCGAGCACGCGGACGTCGATTCCGAGCGCCGCCAGGTGCTCCGCCAGCTTGAGGGGCCGTTGCACTCCGCCGCCGCCCGCCGGTGGAAAGTAGAACGGGACCAGCAGGAGACGCACGAGCGTCCAGCATCGAGCGCGGCGCTCCGCCCCGAAATCGGACGTTCGCACGATCGCAACGCCGGACCTGCTCGTCCGCTCGGCGGCCGATCGGCCGTTCGCTAGGCTCGAACGGTGCTGGAGGTCGCCGAGCGCTACCGCGAGGAGGTCGAGGAGAGCGGCCTCGTCGACCACCTGAAGGCGACCTACGACGAGTTCTGGGGGATTGTCGAGCCGGCGAGCCGCTACAACACCGGCCGCCTCGGCTACGAGGAGGGAATCCGGCTCTACGCACTCCTACGCGAGCAGCAGCCGGAGGTAGCCGTCGAGACCGGTGTCTGCAACGGCTTCTCGACCGCCTTCCTGCTCTTGGCGCTCCAGCGCAACGAGCGCGGCCGGCTCCACTCGATCGACCTGCCCGAGATCGCCGGCGCGGACTACGAGCCGGGCACGTTCTGGGAGGGCAAGGGCGGCGCGGCGATCCCGCCCGGCAAGGAGCCCGGCTGGACGATCCCGGCGGAGCTGAAGGAGCGCTGGGAGCTGACCGTCGGCCGCAGCGACGACGAGCTGCCGGGGCTGCTGGCGCGGCTCGGCCCGATCGGATTCTTCATGCACGACAGCGAGCACTCCTACGAGTGCATGGCCTTCGAGTTCCGCACGGCCTGGCCGGTACTCGCGGACGACGGTGTGCTCGTCGCGGACGACTGGAACTGGAATCCGGCCTGGGCCGAGTTCTGCACCACCGTGAAGCGCGAGCCTGTGGTCTTGGGGAAAAAACTCGCTTACGTGGTGAAGTAATCCAACGACGTGGTGTGAGGGACAGGCCTCTAGAGGCCTGTCCCTCGGTCTCAGCTAACCCAGGGCCTAGCTCGTAGTCCACCGTGGTGTCAGGGGTCGCGACCGCGACCGCGCCGTAGAGCGGTCAGCGGCGCTTGAACGTCTCGACGAGCTGCCCGGCCTGCTCGTCCGTGAGCCCGGTGAGCTCCAGCTTCAGACGCGCCCGCTCGAACACCGCGAACCCGTCGCGACTCGTGTCCGGCTCTCGCGAGGCCTCCATCTCGGCCCGCACACGCTCCAGCGGCAGGCCCTCCGCTTGCGCGATCCGGCCGATCATCAGCACCGCACAGCCCACGACCCCGGTCAGGAAGAACTCGCCGGAGCCCGGTGCTTCGCCGGGGCCGTTGTACGGGTCGCCCTGCGGGTCGTCGATCAGAAACCGGTTCGCCCGCACCTCGCCGTGCGCGCGGCCGAAGGTGTCGCTGGAGTACGCCGCCGCACGGTAGGTGGGCACGGGCGGATCGTAGAGGTTCCCTAGACTCGAACCTCGTGGATGCGATCGTCGCGGAGGGTCTCCGGAAGCACTACGGAAGCGTGCAGGCCCTGGACGGGGTCAGCTTCACCGTCGCCGCCGGCGAGGTCTTCGCGCTGCTCGGCCCGAACGGGGCGGGCAAGTCGACGAGCGTCCGCGTGCTGACGACGCTCACGACCCCGGACGAGGGCCGAGCGTTCGTCGCGGGCGAGGACGTCCTCCAGCACCCGAACCGCGCCCGTCGTGCGTTCGGCTACGTCCCGCAGGAGTCGGGCGCCGACCGGGAGGGAACCGGGCGCGAGAACCTCCTCCTGCAGGGCCGGCTGCACGGGATGGCCGGCCGGGAGCTGCGCGACCGCGTCGAGCAGCTACTCGAGCTCGTCGGGATCGCCGAGGCCGCCGACCGGCTCGTCCGCGGCTACTCGGGAGGGATGCGCCGGCGGCTCGACATCGCCCTCGGCCTCGTCCACCGGCCCAAGGTGCTGTTCCTCGACGAGCCGACCACCGGCCTCGACCCGGAGGCGCGGGTCGCGATGTGGGTCGAGGTCGAGCGGCTCGCCGCTGCGGAAGGGCTGACGATCCTCCTGACCACGCATTACCTCGAGGAGGCCGACCAGCTCGCCAACCGCCTGGCGATCCTAAGCCGCGGCAAGGTCGTGGTCGAGGGCACGCCCGAGGGCCTGAAGCGCGATCTCCGCGGCGAGTCGGTGACGGTCGAGCTCGCCAACGGACGGGCGGAGGAGGCTGCGAGCCTGCTGGAGGCGCTCGCCGACGCCACGGAGGCGATCGTCGACGGCCAGCACGTCCGCACCCGCGTCCCGAACGGTGCGCAGGCGATCCCCGTCATCCTCTCGACGCTTGAGGGCAAGGGCATCGGCGTCGCCTCGGTGACGACCGCCCGGCCCTCGCTCGACGACGTCTACCTCCACTACACGGGCCGCGATTTCTCGGCCGAGGACGGAGTCGGCTAGGTGAGAGTCGCCGCCCACACGTGGTGGATGGTCGTGCGTCAGGGCCGCAACCTGATGCGCGAGCCGATCTGGATTGCGCTGCTCGTGATCCAGCCGATGATCTGGCTGCTGCTCTACGGGCAGCTCTTCTCGCGCGTGCCCGCGCTACGTGGCGGCGCGTCGACCTATGTCGAGTTCCTGATGCCCGGGATCGTCGTCATGAACGCCTTCTTCGGCGGCACTTGGGCGGGGATGGCGATGATCAACGACCTGAACCGGCACGTCGTCGATCGGTTCCTCGCCTCACCCGCCTCGCGGCTCTCGATCGTCATGTCGCAGATCGTTCGCGCCGGCATCGTCGCGATGATCCAGGCGCTGATCCTGCTGCTCGTAGGGCTCGCGTTGGGCGTTCGGGTGCACGGCGGCGCGCTCGGTTGGCTGGTCGTCTTCCTGGCTGCGGCGCTCGTGTCGATGGTCTTCGCGGGAATCTCGAATGGAATCGCGCTGCTCGTCCGGAAGGAGGCAACGATGATCGCCGCGGCGAACTTCGTGGGGCTACCGCTGATGTTCCTCTCGACGATCCTGATCACCCGGCAGGTGATGCCGAGCTGGATGCAGTCGATCTCGCGCTTCAACCCGGTCGACTGGGGCGTGCGCGCCGCCAGGAACGCGGTGGTCGCGGGCGGCCACTGGGGCTCGGTGTTCGAACACCTCGGTCTGCTGGTCGGAGCGGTTGCCCTGACGGCCGCGTTCGCAACCTGGACCTTCCGTTCGTATCAACGGTCACTTTAGCCAGGTGCAGGATCCGCCGATAACAGGTAGAAGAGCGTTACGGGCTGCTGCCGAACCCCGCACGGCAGACCTGGAGCAAGCGCCGCGACCCCGCCAAAGCTCAGCCCTCTAGTTTCCGAAGGCCGCCGAAAGGCGGCCTTCGCGTTCATAAGCGTCTCAGCCGGGCGTCCTCGAGCAGCTTCCTCGCGGCTCGGTGAGCACGCTTGCGATCGCCGGCGCCGATCGCCCCAGACCCGTAGCCGGCCCTCGTCTTCATTCCCAGCAGCGTGGCAAGCGCGTTCGACAAGTCCGTCCCGCGCGGAGAAACCTGACGAAGAAGCGCCGTCGCCTCCTGATTTTCGTCCCCGATCGCATGTCGGCCGAGGGCCGCGCAGCAGATGACATCGGCGGCAGCGATACCGGCGTGCACGCAGAGAGTGACAAATGCTTCGGCAACGTCCGCCTCCTCCGCGGCCGCGGCTAGGACGGTCTCGGCCGCGCTGAAGAACTGTTCGGCCCTGCGCAGACGGCCGCCGCTCACTCCAGGAGCGCACGGAGCGTTGCGAGTCCGCGGGCTCACGCGTGAGGACCGAGACGGTTGACGAGCTTCAGGTCGCCGAACAGCTCGAGGCCCTCAGCAACAGCCGATCTCATAACCGGCTCGTCCCCGACAAGAGGTAGCTCGTCTTCGCCGTACTCGAGTACCCGGGTGTCGTTCCCCGTCCAAGCGGTCGCAACCCGCTGGAGCTCATTCACCTGTGAACGCCAGCAATCGTCGTCTGCCGTGCACGACGCACGCCTGACGAGAAGGATGTCGAGGTCGCTCTCCGGAGTTGGGTCGCTCCGGGCAGCTGAGCCGAACAGGACAGCCACTGCCGGTGGAGCAGCCCAGGTAGAGAAGAGGTCGCGCAAACGTGCGAGCAACTCGTCTCGCATCCCCGCCAGGCCCACGATGTAGGCCGCCGCGAGATGACTCCGGTTGAGTGAGTAGAGCTTGACCGAACCGTGTGACTCGGAGAGGACGACGCCTTGGTGGACCAGACGAGCGAGCACCTGCCGTACGCCCTCGGGCGATCGTCCCGAGCTCAGCTTGGCAATCTCACGTCCTGTCAGAGGCCGCGACGTTCCCGCGAGCACCTCGAGCACGTCACCATCGAGGGTGGGCGTGACGGTCCGGAGCGGATGGACAAGATCCACACCCCCACAATACCAGTCAAGCGTCCAGTATTACAGTCAGGTGCCTGCTTTTTCGGTGGTGGTCAAGCGACCACGCGGTACACCTCGAAGACCTCGGCGTACTCGCGGTTCACGTTGATCCCATGCGTGCGGGCGACGTTCCAGATGTACTCCGGGTCCGAGTAGCGGCGGTGGCGCTGCGAGGCGTACTTCGCCAGCGCGGCCGCTTTGCGCTCGATGTGTGAGCGCTCGAGTGCGCAGTACCACTGGTACGAGAAGTCGAAGTTGTTCCAGGGGATCTCGTAGCCGAGGATCGTCGTGCGCTTGAACGCGCGCAGGCTCTCGGCGGCGACGACCTGGTGGTCCTGGTGAATGTCGTGCAGGCTCGGCTGGAACACCGCCTCGGGCTGCCAGTCCTCCCAGAGCTCGATCAGCAGCTCGAGGATGTCCTGCCGCCGCTCGGGGAAGGTGCGCACGTCGAAGTCGTGGACGACCAGGTTGGCCTCGACGATCCCGAGCTCGGTCGTCGCCTCGCGCACCTCGCGCGCCAGCGTGTCCGGCGGAAAGCCCTCCGGGAGCGACTTCGTCGCGATCGAAAAGGCAACGTAGCGCACCTCCGAGCCCGCCTCGACGAGCCGCGCCATCGTGCCGCCGCAGCCGAACTCGCCGTCGTCGGTGTGCGGGGCGAGCACGAGCACCCGCTCCCAGTTTCCAATCACGCTTCCGCCTCCTCGCGTGCCGCCAGCGCCGCTAATCCAAGCAGACCCCAGAACATCGGGTCTTCGAAGAGCGCGTTGTAGAAGAGCGAGTGGACGGCGATCACGGCGATCCCGGCTCCGATGATCAGTCGCGTCCTGCTCAGCCGCCGGAGCGGCACCAGCAGCGCCGCGACGATCAGCCAGGCGAAGAGCGCTACTCCGGGCAGCCCGGTCTCCGCGGCGACCGTGACCGGTGTCGTGTGGGAAGCGGCGCTCCTCGGCTCCTTCCCGCGCAAGTGGAGCCGGAGACCGTACTCGTGCTTGAACGAGCCCACGCCGGCACCGAGGATCGGGTCGTCGGCGAAGATCCGCAAGCCGTTCGTGACGAGCTTGAAGCGGCCGCTCGTCGCGCTGACGCCGGCGGACTGCGCCGGAGGAGTCGCGAACCCGCCGGTGAGGAGCACGAGCGCGGCGGCGCCGAGGGCCAGAGCCCCGCGCTTCCGCCAGGCGAGGCCCGCGACGAGCAGCACGCCCGCGATCAGCGCCAGGAAGCTCGACTGCGAGAACGAGAAGAGCAGCCCGGCCCAGATCACGGCAATCGCCGCACCCAGCGCCGCGATGCGCCGGCCGCCGCCGAGCGCGACCACGAGCGTCGCCACGATCGCCACCACGAGGAAGCGCCCGTAGATCGACGGGTCGTAGAACACGGAGTTGACCCGGAAGAACGAGGAGTACGCGTTCCCCACGATGATCTTCGCGTTCCAGAAGACGTCCTGCGCGGCGTACTGGAAGATCCCGATCACGGCGAAGAGCAGCGCCATCGCCAGGAGCTGGAACCAGAGCCGCGCCAGCCAGCGCCGGCTCCACGGCAGCCGCGCGATCCCGAGGGCGAGCATCCCGAACGGGAGCCAGAAGAAGAGCAGCGCGAGCGCCCCCTCGCGCAGGTCGCTCGTCCAGGCGAGCGACAGGCCGGTCCAGGCGACGAGGCCGGCCAGTGGGAGCGCGATCGGCCCGAGCTCCCGCTCGCGGACGTCGCCGCGCACGAGCTGGTAGCCGAGCAGGACGGCCGCCGCGGCCGCGACGCAGTAGAGCGGCAGGAGCAGGTTCGCCTGGGTCGAGCCGACGTGCAGCGGGATCCGCGCCGGCACGCAGAGGAGCGCAGCCGCCGGAAGCAACCAGGGCCAGCGGCGCAGGAAGTGCGCGAGCGCGGCGGCCGCGAGCAGGCCCAGCACGGCGGCGGCGGCAAGGATCGCGTGATGCCCGTGCGGAGCCAGGTAGAGCGCGAGGAACAGGACGCCGAGCGTCCAACCGGCGAGTCCCGCGAGCCGCTGCTGCCGCCCCCGCCCGGCGAGGAGCAGCGCGAGCCCGAGGCAAGCGATCGGTCCGCCGGCCCTCGCGAGATCGGCGGTCACTTACCCACTCGCACGGTGCCGATCGGCTTCGGCGTCGCCTTGTTCCCCGCGAGGTCCTCCGCGCCGAGCGCCAAGCGGTACGAGCCCGCCGGCACCGGCCGGCCACCGACCACCCCGAACCAGCGGAGCTCGTCCTGCAGCCGCTGGAAGCGCGCATACACCCGCTTCACGCCGTTCACGTAGAGGATCCCGTGCGCGGGCTCGCTCACCTCGTAGGTGACGATCACCCGCCGTCCCGCGTGCGCGATCTTCAGGAGCGAGACCGTCGGGGCCCGCGTGTCGAGCGTGATCGGATTCGGCAGGAGGATCGTCCGCTGCGCGTTCGCCAGGTGGACCTGCGGCCGGTAGACGCCGTCCGCGGCGACCTGGTCGTTGTCGGTGACGCCGTTCCATTCGATCGTCACAACGCCCCGCCGCTCGGCGTTCGAGAGCAGCGTCCTGACGACATGGCCGTTCTGGACGATCGTGACGGTAATCCGGTCGGGTTTCGTCAGGTGGAACTCGATGTGGGCGACCCGTTTCGGGCAGCCGCAGAGCCGCGAGAAGAGCGCGTCGACCTTGGTCAGCGTGATCGGGCTCTTCTCGAGCTTCAGCTCCTCCGTCACGGCGAACGCCGCCGCGGTACCCGCCAGCAGCCCGACGACGAGCAGCACAGGCAGAGTCTTCAACGCGACTCGATGCTGCGCACGAGCACGAACGGCTCGGCGTACTCGCAGCCGACCGTCGACCCCCACAGCTCCGCGTGCGCGCGCATCGCGCGCTCGCTGCGCGGGTGCGGGTACTCGCGCTGCTCGGTCGCGTAACAGGCCCAAGCGGCGAGCTTGCGCTCGAACGTCGCCGAGATGTCCACGAACCAATTGGGCACGAACCAGTTCGTGCCGGCCGGCGTCCACTCGGTGCTCGAGGTCGGCGCGTACGTGAGCACGCGGCGCACGACCTGTCCGGGCATGGGTCGGGTCGCCACGGCCACCGAGTCGAACATCGCGCGGTGGTCGCTGTTCACGTCCGGATGCATCGTGTAGACGACCTCCGCGCGGAAGTCGCGGATCTGCTCCTCGATCTCGCGGTTCAGCTCGACGTGCGGGACGGTGTCGAGGCGCATATCCGGGTGGTCGAGGTGGACGTAATCGGTGACGCCGAGCTCGGCGGCGGCGCGACGCGCCTCGTCGTTCTTCTGCTCGCGCTTAGCGGCGTCGTCCGGGTACTGGGTCGAGCTGCCGTCGGTCACACAGACGATCCGCACTTCGTCGCCGGCGTGGGCGTGGACAGCGACCGTGCCGCCCATTCCGAGGATCTCGTCGTCCGGGTGCGCCGCGAGCACGAGGACGCGACTCACCCGAGCCTCGCTCCGACCGCGAGCGGTTCGCTCGCCTCGACCTCGACGAGCACGAGCCCGCCCTCGCCGCAGGCGACGACCGGGCCCTCCGGGCGCTCGGCGACGATCGTCCCTGCGGGTGCCTCGGCGTCGAGCTCGACCGGCTGCGCGTGCCAGACGATCACCTTCTCGTCACCCAGGAAGGTGAACGCGCCCGGGTAGGGCCGTGTCTGGGCGCGCACCCAGTCGTAGAGATACGGCGCGCGCGTCTCCCAGTCGATGATCCCGTCCGCCGGCGTCCGCTTCGGCCAGAGGCTGGCGCGGCGCGCGTCCTGCGGCCTGCGCTCCGCCTGCCCGGCGATCAGCGCCGGCACCGCCTCGCGGATCAGCTCGACGTGGGCGGCGGCGAGCTTGTCGTAGAGCGTCGTCGCGGTCTCGTCAGGGTCGACGGGCACCTCGACCTGGCCGACGATCGGGCCGGAATCCGCAGTCGGGTCGACGATCTCGAAGAGCGTCACACCGGTACGCGCGAGCCCGGTCAGGATCGCCCAGGGGATCGGCGCGCGCCCGCGGTGCCGCGGCAGCAGAGTCGGGTGCATGCCGTAGATCGCGCCGGGCGCGAGCGCGATGAAGTCCTCGCGGACGAGCTGCGACCAGCCGACCACGAAGACCGCGTCCGGCTCGAGCGCGCGCGCCGCCTCGACCGTCTCCGGCGCATTGACGTCCCGCGCCTCGACAACCGGCACGCCGAGCTCGTCGAACGAGCACTGCCCGGAACGGTCCGGGTCGATCGGGCCCGGCAGGGTGACGACCCCGGCGATCTCGGCGCCCGCCTCGCGCGCCGCGAGCAGGCAGTCGCGCCCGATCGTGTCGAAGCTGACCCAGAGAGCCCGCATCCCGCGGGCAATCCTACGTAGCTGCCGATTCCCGGGCCTGCAGCTCCTCGCGCCGCTTCCTGCGCAACCGGCCGCGCAGCCAGTAGGCCGTGAGGATGCCCGCCCCCACACCCACTCCCACCGCAACCGTCACGTCCGTTCCGGGCAGGTCGACGAGCTTCAGCCCGGAGAGCAGGAGCACGACCGCGAGCGACGTCCGGATCAGCGTCTCCGGCAGCCGGACCATCCACTGGCTGCCGATGATCACGCCCGGAATCGAGCCCACGAGCAGCCAGCCGACGACGTTCATGTCGACGTTGCCGGCGATGAAGTGCCCGAAGCCGGCGACGTAGAGCAGGGCGGCCGCGTGCAGGATGTCCGTGCCGACGATCTTGTGCGCGCGCAGCGGGAAGACGATCAGCATCGTCAGGCCGAAGAACGTGCCGCTCCCGACCGAGGTGAGCCCGACGATGAAGCCGCCGAACATGCCGATCAGCACGGCTGCGACCTTGTCGCGACCGGCCATCCGGAATGGCCCGTCCCCGATCACCTTTGCCTTCATGAAGCTCTTGGCGAGCAGGCCCAGGCCGCCGAAGAGCAGAGCCGCGCCGAGGACACGGCCCTCGACCGTGTTGACGCTGTCGCCGTAGCGGTGCTTCAGCCACGTCGCGGTCGCGACGCCGAGGATCGACAACGGCGCGCTGCCCAGGAACATCCAGCCCGAAAGGGTCGCCTGGACGTTTCCGAGCCGCCGGTGCCGGATCGCACCGACGGTCTTGAAGATCGCCCCGTGCAGGATGTCCGTCCCGATCGCGAGCGTCGGCTTGAAACCGAAGACGATCACGAGGATCGGCGTCATCAGCGACCCGCCGCCCATCCCGGTCATGCCGACGAGCAGGCCGATGAACAGCCCGGTGAGGACGAACTGCCAGCTCATCTAGCGATACGCGCTGATCAGAACCTCCGCGACTTCCGGGCGAGAGAACTCGACCGGCGGCAGCTCGCCCGCAGCGAGCATCTCCCGAACCTTCGTCCCCGAAAGCATGACGTGCGCCTCGTCGGGGTGCGGGCAGGTCTTCGTCGAGGCCATCGAGCCGCAGACGTTGCACCAGAAGGTGTGCTCGAAGAACATCGGCTCGATGTCGAGCTCGTGCGGCTCGAACTCGTCGAAGATCAGCTGCGCGTCGTAGGTGCCGTAGTACGTGCCGACCCCGGCGTGGTCGCGACCGACGATGAAGTGCGAGCAGCCGTAGTTCTTGCGGCAGATCGCGTGCCAGATCGCCTCGCGCGGGCCCGCGTATCGCATCGCGGCCGGGAAGGCCGCGACGAGGACACGTTCGGCCGGGTAGTACTCGTCGACGAGCACGCGGTAGCACTCGACCCGCGTCCTGGCCGGCACGTCGTCGGATTTCGTCTCGCCGACGAGCGGGTGGATCAGCAGGCCGTCGACGGTTTCGAGCGCGACCTTCGTCAGGTACTCGTGCGCCCGGTGGATCGGGTTGCGGGTCTGGAAGCCGACGACGCGCTTCCAGCCGCGCTCGGCGAACGCCGCGCGCGTCTCGGCCGGGTCGAGCGCGAACTCGGGGAAGTCGGGCTCGGGCCGGTCGAAGACCGTGACGCGGCCCGCAAGGTAGAGCGGGGCCTGCGCGTAGAGCCGAGCGACACCGGGATGCGCCTCGTCGGTCGTCCGGAAGCAGAGCTGTGCCTCGCGCTCCTTGTCGTAGTCGTAGACGCCCGCGACCTCGAGCACGGCCAGCGGCCGGCCGGACTCGTCCGCGAGCACGACGCGGTCGCCCTGAGGGGGGCCGTCGACGGCGAGACAGACGGGCAACGACCAGGGCAGGCCGTTGGCCAGCCGCATGTTCTCGACGACCGACTCGTAGTCGGCCTCCCCCATGAAGCCCTCGAGTGGCGAGAGCGCGCCCGAGGCCAGCATGCCGAGGTCGGAGACCTCGCGCGAGGTCAGCGTCAGCGTCTTCAAGTCGGCGAGATCCTCCGGCGGCGGGCCGGTGCGGTCGACGAGCGTGCCGCCGTGCGGCGCGATCAGACGCTCCGTGGCGACCGCGCTCACGCCGTCACCTGCGCCGGGACGAGGCCGAGCTGCTCGAGCTTGTCGACGATCAGCTGGGCGGACTCGTCGGCTGAGTGCGCCTCGGTGTCGATCACGAGCTCCGGGCTCTCAGGCTCCTCGTAGGGGTCGTCGACCCCCGTGAAACCCTTGATCTCGCCCTTGAAGGCCTTCTCGTAGAGACCCTTCACGTCGCGGCGGGCGCACTCGTCGACCGAGGCCTTGATGAAGACCTCGACGAACGGCCCGAACTCCTCGACCATCGCCCGCGCCTTGGCGCGCGTCTCGCGGTAGGGCGAGATTGCCGCGCAGATGACCGCGCCGCCGTGGCGCGTCAGACGCGACGCGACCCAGCCGATCCGCTCGATGTTCGTGTCACGGTCCTCCTTCGAGAAGCCGAGGCCCTTCGAGAGTTGCGTGCGGACGGTATCGCCGTCCAGGTACTCGACATGGAGGCCGCGCTCGTCGAGAGCGGGCCCGATCAGGTGGGCGATCGTCGTCTTGCCGGCCCCGGAGAGTCCCGTGAACCAAAGGGTGAAGCCGCCGCCTCGAACGCGGTCGGACTCCGGATGCTCGTGCGCGTAGATGTGCTCCGTCATGCGTCTGCAGTGCTCCCTTCCAGATGGATGCCGCACTCGAGCTTGTCCGAGCCGGCCCAGCGTCCCGCGCGCTCCTCCTCCTCGGGCGTCGTCGGCCGGGTGCAGGGGATGCACCCGATCGAGCGGTAGCCCGCCTCGTGAAGAGGGTTGAACGGGATTTCGTTGGTGTGGATGTAAGCCCAGACCCGCCTCTCGTCCCAGTCGGCGAGCGGGTGGATCTTCCAGACCGAGTAGCGCTCCGAGCGCTGGATCTTCGGCGTGCCCGCGCGGCTCGGCGACTGGTCGCGCCGGATCCCGGAGATCCAGGCGTCGTACGGGCCGAGCACCTCGAGCAGCGGCTCGACCTTGCGGATGTGGCAGCAGCGGTCGGGGTCGCGCTCCCAGAGGTTCGGGCCCTCGCGCTTGTGCTGCTCGGCGACGGTGATGATCTCGGGCTGGATCAGGTTGAGGCCGTAGCGCTCGACGAGCCGCTCGCGCGTCTCGTAGCTCTCGCGGAAGAAGAGGTGCGTGTCGAGCTCGATCACGTCGATCCCGAGCCCGAGCTCGGAGACCATGTGCACGAGCACCGACGACTGCTTCTGCCACGAGCAGGTCAGGCAGAGCTTGTCGCCGAACTCCTCGTAGGCGGCGAGCAGCAGCTCCTCGGCGCTCAGACGTTCGGTATCGGCCTCAGTGATGGCGATACTCACCGAGCAGCACCTCCTTCAGGGTGTCGCCGCGAAGACCCTGGCGCAGCGTCTCGAGTGGGATCACCTCGTCGGGCGGGATGTTCCCGAGATTGACCTCGGGGCCGAACTGCTTGACGAACCAGGCCTGTGCCTGCTTGGTCGGCGCCTCGAAGATCAGATCCTCGAGCCCGACCTCGCCGGCGATCTCGGCGATCAGCTCGGTGCGCATGCCGCCTGCCGAGTCGAAGATGCCCGCGGTGCCGCCCTCGCGCGCCTCGGTGATCACCTTCCAGGCACCGGCCGCCAGCTCCTCGCGCAGCCACTGCTTCCACTCCTCGGCCGTGTACTCGACGGACGAGTCCTTCGAGCCGACCTCGGAGAGAACCGTGAAGTCGCGCGAGAAGTCCTCGATCAGCTCGAGCTTCCGCTCACGCGGGATCTCGATCGTGCCGTCGGAGATCTCGACGTGCGTCAGCCCGAGCTCCTTGAGCCAGGTTTTGTAGCCGTCGAGCTTGTCCTGGGCGACGACGACCTCGAAGAAGGTGCCGCCGATCACGACCGGCTTCTCCTTCAGGACGTCCAGCTTCGCGCGCAGGTTGCGGGTCACGTACGAGGTGCCCCAGCCGAGCTTGATCACGTCGATGTAGTCGCCGCAGGTGTCGAGCACGTCCTCCCAGGCGCGCGGGCCGAGGCCTTTGTCGATCACGTGTGTCAGGCCGGCCACGCGCGGCCGCAGGCCCAGATCAAAGGCGTGCATAGAGCTCCTTCAGCTTGTCCTGCGCCTTCGCGTTCACGTCGTGGAAGAGCGAGTTGCCGTGCGAGTCGATGCCGACCCAGAGCGGCCCGAAGTCCTTGACGCGGAAGCGCCAGAGGCACTCGGGCATCAGCTCCTCCCAGGCGACCTCTTCGATCTCCTCGATCTGCGTGGTCTCGAGCGCTGCCGCGCCGCCGACGATCGCGAAGTAGACCATCCCGAGGCGGCGCATCGGCTCGATCGCCTCGTCCGGGAGACCGCCCTTGCCGCAGATCGCGCGCACGCCGTAGCGCTCGCCGAGCGGCTCCGTGAACCGCACCATCCGCGCGGATGTCGTCGTGCCGATGCAGACCGGCTCGTAGCGGCCCGGGCCGAGCTTGCGGACACCGGGCGCGGTGTGGAGCAGAAAGGCGCCGCTCAGGTCCATCGGCGGGGCCTGCCCCTCGTCGAAAATCCGCATCTGCGTCCGGTCGCGGATGCCGATGATGTGGCCGTCCACAAAGACGATGTCGCCTGCGTGGAGCTTGCGGATCTCCTCCTCGGAAGCCGGAAAGGTGAGGTGGTGCTCAGCCATGTCCCCGCCGGCCAATCGGAGACAGTCTCCGGTTACGAGTTTGTGACTTCTTGTCCACAGGTTCGCCCTCAGAACTCGCGGTCGTAGTCGACAACGCCTTCGGCGGAGATATGAGCCGACGCGCGGCGCGCAGCCCAGCACTGGTAGTTGACCGCGACCGGGTTCAGGGTCATGTGCGTGTCCGCGTGCTCGATGTGGCACTGCAGCACGGTCACGTCGCCGCCGAGTCCCATCGGGCCGATGCCCGTCTCGTTCAGGAGCTGGTAGAGCTCCTCCTCGAGCTCGGCGACGATCGGGTCGGCGTTCCGCGTCCCCACCGGCCGCGCGATCGCCTCCTTCGCGAGATACATCGCGTAGTCGGCTGAGCCGCCGATGCCGACGCCGACGATCCCGGGCGGGCAAGGCTTGCCGCCCGCGCCGACGATCGACTCGAGTACGAACTTCTTGATCCCCTTCACGCCGTCGGCGGGGACGCACATCTTCAGGAAGCTCATGTTCTCCGAGCCCGAGCCCTTGGGGATGCATTTCACGTCGAGCCCGTCCCAGTCGGCGACGAACTCCCAGTGGACGATCGGCAGCCGGTGGCCGGTGTTCGGGCCGGTGTTCTGGCGCGTGATCGTGTGGACGGTGTTCGAGCGCAGCGGGTGCTCGATCGTCGCGCGCGCGGTGCCGGTCTTCAGCGCCTCGTAGATTCGTGCCGGATGCAGGGGAAAATGCTCACCGACGTGGACTGCGTAGACCGCGATCCCCGTGTCCTGACAGACGAGGTTCGAGCGGCTCTCCGCGACCTGGACGTTCTTCAGGATCGTGTCGAGAACGCGCTTGCCGGTCGGATGGGTCTCGCGCGCGGCAGCACTCGCGAGCGCGTCGCGGAGATCCTGCGGGATGTCCTTCAGCGCCCAGACGTAGAGGTGTGCCGCTGCGTCCTCGACGACTCCCTGGAGGTCGGTCGTGATCATGCCCGCGCCCTCTCCCCCGCCGCGCGCCCGGCCCGCCGCCCGAACACGCAGCACTCGAGGAGCGAGTTGCCCATCATCCGGTTCCGCCCGTGCGTGCCACCGGCGATCTCGCCGCAGGCGTAGACGCCCTCGAGCGTCGTCTGGGAGTCCGTGTCGATCACGAGGCCACCGTTCTGGTAGTGGAGCACCGGGTAGGTGAGGATCTTCTCGGCGAGCGGGTCGATCCCCGCGCCACGGTAACGGCGGAGCATGTACGGCAGCGAGATCTCGGCGTCGTCGGGCTTGATCCGCGTCGTGTCGAGGTAGACCGCAGGGCGCCCGTCCGGGGTCTCGACGCCGCGACCGGCCTCGACCTCGTCGAAGATCGCCTGCGAGACGGCGTCGCGCATCCCCAGCGAGTCGGTGAACTCCTCGCCCTCGGCATTCAGGAGGACGGCGCCGTAGGCGCGCGTCGTCTCGGGGATCGAGTATCCCTGCATGTTGGCCGGCCAGGCGCCTCCGTTCGGGTGGTACTGGAGCGCATCGAGGTCGCGCGCCTGTGCGCCGAGCTCGAGCGCGATCTTGGTCACCTCACCGGTCGCGCCGGGATGGTTCGTCGAAAGCTCGCCGCGCTCCTCGGCCTCGCGGTAGCAGCGCCCACCAGCAGCGAGGACGACGGTCGCCGCCTCGAGCTCGTGCTCGCCGCAGCGGGCGCGCCAGCCGCTCTCGGTCGGCTCGAGGCTCCGCAGCGGGCTGTTCTCGAAGGTCGCGCCGTTCCAGGCCTCGCGCAGCGCCTTCGTGATCGCGTGACCGGTGCGATCACCGACCTGGAGGAGACGTTTCCGGCTCGCGCCGCCGCAGCGCGCGAGCCGGTAACCACCATTGTCGCGCGTGAACGCGACACCGAGCTCCTCCAACCAGTGGATCGCTGACGGGGCCTCGCTCGTCAGCACCTCGGCGAGCCGCCTGTCGGCGGTCTCGTGCGAGCTCTTCCAGACATCCTCGGCGTGTTGCTCCGGCGAGTCGTCCTCGGCGAAAGCGGCCTGGATGCCGCCTTGGGCCTTCGCCGAGTTGCAGGACTGCAACGATCCCTTCGCCGCGATCGCGACCCGAGCGCCGGCGCGGTCGGCGGAGACCGCAGCCGCGAGCCCGGAAGCCCCGCTGCCGATCACGAGAACGTCATAGGACATCTAATGCCTAAGATTAGCTGACTTTATGCGCTGGGTAGGCAAAGCCGTCCTCCAGCAGGGCCTCTCCTACGCGCCAGGCGGCGAGCGGTTGAATTACCTCCTGCAGCGCAAGCTCTTCCGCTCGCTGCCGGCGGGCAAGGCCTCGTTCGAGCAGAAGGCAGAGCGGGCGCGCCAGCACTTCGAGGCGTTCACCCAGCACAGCCAGGTGCCTCCGGGCGACGCCCGCTTCTACGAGTTCGGCGCCGGCTGGGATCTGCTCGTGCCGCTGACCTACTACCAGCTCGGGGTCCGCGACCAGACACTCGTCGACATCCGGCCGCTCGTGCGGCTGGACCTCGTGGAAGACACCTTGCGGCGGCTCGGGCTCGAGGGCGACCCTGCGCGGCTGGAGCGCTTCGGGATCTCGTACCTCGCGCCGCGCGACGCGCGCGCGACCGGGCTGCCAGCGGCGTCGTTCGACTTCGTCTCGAGCACGGACACCGCCGAGCACATCCCGCCGGGCGATCTCGCCAAGATCCTCCGTGAGTGCCGCCGGCTGCTGAAGCCCGACGGGCTGCTGAGCTTCCGGGCCGATCTCGAGGACCACTACTCGCGCTTCGACCGGAGCGTGTCGCGTTACAACTTTCTCCGTTACTCGGATCGCACCTGGGCGCTGCTCAACCCGCCGCTCCACTACCAGAACCGCCTGCGGGCACCGGACTACTCGCGGCTCGTGCGCGAGGCGGGCTTCCGGATCGTCGACGAGCGGCTCTCGCGCCCGAACGAACGCGACGAGCGGGAGCTGGCGGCCGTGCCGCTGGCGCCGCGCTTCCGCGGCTACGCCAAGGAGGAGCTCGGCGTCCGGGGCATCACGATCGTCGCCTCACCAGACGCTGCGTAGGAGCTCGGCAATCTGGGCCGGGCTCGCCGGTCGCGGATTCGCCTGAGCGCCGCCGCGCACAGCCGTCACCTCGGCCACCTCGTCGAGCTCGTCGGCGGGGACGCCGAGATCGCGCAGGCGCGTGTAGCCGCAAAGGCGCGCCAGCTCCTCGACGCGCTGGACGGTCAGAGGCTCGTTCGCGCCGTTGAAGCGCATTGCGGCCGGGAGGCAGATCGCATTTAGCGCCCCGTGCGGCAGCCCGTAGCGGCCGCCGAGGGCCTGCGCCATCGCATGGCCGAGGTAGAGGCCGTGCTTGGCGAGCGCCTCGCCCGCGTAGCTTGCTCCCTCGAGCAGCTGGGTGCGGGCTTCAGGGTCGGAGCCGTCCTCGAGCACTCGCGGCAGCCACTCGTCGATCAGAGCCGCGCCGCGGCGCGCCTCCTCGAGCTCGCCCGGATAGAGCGCCTCGACGCAGTGCGCGAGCGCGTTCATCGCCGTCCCGCCCGACTCGTCGCGCGGCAGGGCCATCGTCAGCTCGACGTCGTAGACGATCCCGACGGTTTGCGCCCCGGAGCCGCCGGTCTTGACGCGCGCCGCTTCGTCGCGCATCCCGAAGTAGGGCGTCCACTCCGCGCCCGCGTACGTGGTCGGCACGTTGACGAGCCGCAGCCCGGTCGCCGCCGAGACCGCCTTCGCCGTGTCGATAGCACTGCCGCCGCCGAGCCCGAGCACGCCGTCGGCGCCCGTTGCTGCGGCCACGGCTGCGCGGACGGTTTCGACCGGCGCGTGCGGGCGGACACCCTCGTAGCGACTCGCGGCGGGCAGCTCCAGGTCGTGCCAGCGGCTGCTCGTCACGAGCAGCGGTCGAGCGATCCCGAGCTCGCCGAGCAGGCCCGGCAGCTCGCCGAGTCCCCAGCGAACGATCAACCCACTCGCTCCCGCGCGAACTCGACGAACGCTTCGACGGCTCGACTGGCGGCTCGACCGGTCGAGCGCACGAGCGAGATCTCACGGGCCGGGTCGAGGCCTTCGACCCGAGCGACGGCGACGGTTCCCGCCGCGAGCTCCGTCTCGATCGCCGCGCGCGAGATGAACGTGACGCCGTAGCCGCCGATCACCGCTGTCTTCACCGACTCCTGGAGCCCGAGCTCGAGATGCACGTCGAGGTCGCGCAGGCGCATGCCCGCGCCGCGGAGCTCCTCCTCGATCACGGCGCGCACGCCGGCGCCTTCCTGCATCACGATCAGCGGCTCCGAGCGGAGGTCGTCGAGCGAGACGGTCTTGCCGGCGAAGCTGTGCCCGGGCGGACACGCAAGTACGACCTCGTCGCGGAAGAAGGGCTCGAAGCTGACCGAGCGCTGGCGGCGGGCCGCGCCGACCACGCCGAGCTCGAGCTCGCGCCGCGCGACCGACTCGATCACGCGCTGCGTGTCGAGGACGGAGAGCGCAACGGTCAGCTCCGGATTGCGGCGCTGGAACTCGCAGAGGAGCAGCGTGACCACCGTGCTGCCAGGCCCGGTCGACGCGCCGATCTCCAGGCGGCCGCGAAGCGAGCCCTCCTCCTCGCCGGCCACCTCCTCGACGAGCTGCTCCTCGAGCGCCAACAGCCGCTGCGCCCCCCGGTAGAGCCGCATGCCCGCCTCGGTCGGCACGACGCGCCGCCCCGAGCGGTCGAGGAGCTGCGTCCCAAGCCGCTTCTCGAGCGCGCGCACCTGCAGGCTGACGGCGGGCTGCGTGACCCCGAGCCGCTCGGCGGCCTGCGAGAAGCTCTGCCGCTCGACAACCACGCAAAACGCCGCTAGCTGACGCGTGTCCATAAGCAATCATTATGACCGCGCGGGCCATACCATCCTCGGAACGTGCTGCGGCCCGGGGGGAACTAACCATTCGCGTCTGGGTCGACATGACGAACAGCGCGCACGTGCTCGTCTTTCGGCCGCTGATCGCGCTGCTCCGTGAGGACGGGCACGAGGTCGAGGTGACAGCGCGCGAGTACGCGCAGACCCTGCAGCTGCTCGAGCTGCACGGCATCGAAGCGGAGGTGATCGGGCGGCACGGCGGGCGCTCGCGGCTCGGCAAGGCGCGTTCCATGGCGACGCGCCTCCGCGAGCTGCGCCGCTGGGCGAGCGGGCGCTCCTTCGACGTCGCTCTCGCCCACGGCTCTCACGATCTGACGATGACAGCCCGCAGGCTAGGGATCCCCAGCTCGACCACGTTCGACTACGAGTTCGCGTGGCTCCAGCACCAGCTGGGCTGCCGCGCCGCGACGAAAGTGGTCGTCCCCGACGCGATCCCGCCCGAGCGCCTTGCCCAGTACGGGGCGCGTCCCCCGAAGCTCGTCCGGTACGAGGGGTTGAAGGAGGAGTACTACCTTGCCGACTTCGAGCCGGATCCGAGGGCGCTCGAGCCGTGGCAGATCGACCCGGCGCGCATCCTGGTCGTCCTGCGCGCCCCGCCGGACGTCTCGCTCTACCACCGGCAGGCGAACCCGCTCTTCCCCGAGACGCTCACCTATCTGGGCCGCCACGACCAGGTACACGCGATCGTCCTCCCGCGCACCGACGAGCAGCGCGACTATCTCCGCGGCCTCGACCTGCCTTCGATGATCCTGCCCGAGCAGGCCGTCGACGCGCAGAGCCTGATCGCGCTCGCCGATCTCGTCGTCTCGGCGGGCGGCACGATGAACCGGGAGGCGGTGGCTCTCGGCGTGCCGGTCTACACGACCTTCGGCGGTCGGCTCGGCGGGGTCGACGAGCGCCTGATCCGGGAGGGCCGCCTCCGCACGCTGACCGACCCCCGCCAGATCGACCTCCGCAAGCGCACCGCGACGGCCGAGGGCCGCATCCGCCGCGACCCGCGGCACCTGCTCGACCTGCTGCTCTCAGCCCTCGGCTAGCGTCGCGAGCACGTCGGCGCCGTAGCGCTCGAGCTTCGAGGGCCCGACGCCGGGCACCGACGCGAGCTCTGCGAGGCTCCCCGGGCGGCGCGCGGCGATCTCTTCGAGCGTCGTGTTGTGGAAGACCACGTAGGGAGGCACCTCGTCGGCCCGTGCACGGGCGAGCCGCCACGCCTTGAGCGCCGCGAACCCCCCCGGCGGCGGCGTGTCGTCCGCGAGCGTAGGCCCGGCTCCGAGCTCGACGAGAAAGCGACTCGGCTTGCGCACCCAGGTGATCGTCAGCTCGCGCTTGGCCCGCGTGATCCCGACATACAGCAGCCGCCGCTCCTCGGCCAGCTCGGCCTCGGTCTGGGCCTGGCGCACGGGGAGCTCGCGCTCCTCGAGCCGGGGGAGGATCACAGCCTCGAACTCGAGCCCCTTCGCCGCGTGGTAGGTCAACAGGTGCACTCCCCGCCGCTCGGCGCCGCCGCTGCCGAAGCGACGCTCGAGCTCGGCAGTGAACTCCGCGGCCGTCGCGGGCACGAGCTCGTCCGCCAGCCGGACGAGTCGTGCCAGGTCGTTTTGGCGCGTCTGCTCGCGCTCGCCGAGACCGTCGGGGGGCGCCTCGAGCCACCCGTGCGATTCCGCGAGGCGACGCACCTGTTCGGCGACCGGCTCGCCGCTCGCACCGAGCTTGCGCAGCACGAAGCGCGCAGCCTCGCGTGAGAGAAACGCCGAGCCCTGGAACGGGATCCCGGCCTCGTGCAGCACCTGCTCGAAGTCGGCGAGCCGCGAGTGGGTGCGGCAGAGGATCGCCGTCACCTCGAGCGGCGCGCCACAGCCGCGGATCCGCTCGACCACGAACGCCGCCTCCGCCTCCGTGCTCGCGAGCGGCCGGACGACCGGCTCCGGGCCGTCGGCTAGCCCGCTGCGCAGCGCGGGCGCGAGCTTCCCGGCGAGCGCGAGCACCTGCGGCGTCGAGCGATAGTTCTGGTCGAGGCGAACCACCTCCGCGCCGAGCTGCTCCGGCAGCGCGAGCAGATAGGCGGGCGTCGCGCCGGTGAAGCCGTAGATCGCCTGGTTGTCGTCGCCGACCGCGCAGAGGTCGTCGCGCTCGCCGAGCCAGCACTGCAGGAGCGATTGCTGCAGCAGGTTCACGTCCTGGTACTCGTCGACGGTGAAGGCGCGGTAGCGCGTCCGGAACGAGCTCGCGGCGTGGCTGTCCTCTTCGTAGAGGCGGACTGCGAGCTCGAGCAGGTCCTCGAAGTCCGTCAGACCCTGCGTCTGCTTCCAGTCCTCGTAGCGGCGGTAGACCTTTGCCATCAGGTCGGTTGGGATTGGTGGCCGGTGACCGCCGACCTCGTCGAGGTAGCGCTCCGGAGTGACGCGGCGGTTCTTCGCCCACTCGATCTCGGTCGCGAGGTCGCCGGCGGGGCGGAACTTGTACGGGTGGGGCAGCGTGTTGCCGATGTTCCGCAGCGGCAGAGCCTTCGAGGCGAGGATCCTCCCGACCGCGTCGGGTGCGAAGTGGCGCAGCTGGCGCAGCGCGGCCGAGTGGAACGTTCGCGCCTGGACGCCGGCCACGCCGAGGTTCTCCAGCCGCGAGCGCATCTCGCCGGCGGCCTTGTCCGTGAAGGTCACGGCCAGGATCTCGCCGGGCGCGAAGACGCCTGTCGCCACCTGGTTGGCGATCCGGCGCGTGATCGTGGTCGTCTTGCCGCTGCCTGCACCCGCGAGGATGCAGACCGGCCCGCGCACGAGCTCGACCGCGCGGCGCTGCTCCGGGTTCAGTCCGTCGAAGATGCGCAGCGCGTCCACCGGGTCATGGTAGGCGTGCGGTCCGCCGGCAACTGTGACTGGTTCGTGCCTTCTAGCTCGCCGAGCCGATCGTGACCCAGAGGCGGCCCCCGTCGAGCGCGAGCCCCACCGGCGGGTTCGTGAGCTTGATCGTCGAGGTCACGCGGTTCGTCGGCGCGTCGATTCGGAAGAGGGTCTCGTCCTTCGCGCTCGCGACCCAGACGCTCTTGCCGTCGGCGGCCACGGCGACGGGGGTGCCCCCGATCGTGATCGTCCTTCCGGGCCGGGAGAGCGTGCCGTCGGCTCCGGCGACCCACGCGACGCCGGAGACCGCGACCGCCGCAGGAGGGTGCGCGAGGTTCCGAGTACGGACCGGTCGGCTCGTCACGGGATCGATTGCGACGAGCCGGTTCGGCGAGCGCTCCGCCACCCAGAGCTGCCCGTTAGCGAAGGCGAGGCCGGCCGCAGCGCCGGCCAGGGCGAACGGCCGCGACCTTCCCGCATCCACGCGAAACGCGAGCGGCGACGCGGCGCACGCGACCCAGACGCTCCCCGCCCCTACGACTGCGCTCGCCGCGGAGCTGCCGCACGCTGCACCCAGTGGCCGGCCGGCGGCCGCCTCGTTGCGACCCGGATCGACGCGAACGAGCCTGCCGGAGTGTCCAGCCGGCAGCCACACCGCGCCGAGCCCGACCGCAACGTCGCTCGGGTAGTCGCCGACCGAGATCGTCCGCTCAACCCCGAAGGTCTTCGGATCCACCCGCGAGAGCGAATGGTCGCCGGTGTTCGCCACCCAGACCGAGCCGAAGCCCACCGCGACTCCCTTCGGCGCGAGCCCGACCGGGAGGTCGCCGATCAGCAGGCCGTTCACCGGATCGAACGCCGCGAGCGAGTTGGTCGCCACGGAGATCTGGGGATTGCGCGGCCCGAACGCCGTGTAGAGCGCGCCGGCGATCATCGCGCCGACGACGAACACGCCGACGAGCACCGCCGCCTTCCGCGCCGAGGGGTACGCGCTGCGCGGGACGGCCGGCCGCTGACCGTTCCCTGGGGAGCCCACGCGCCGGCTAGTGGAGCGTGTCTTCGAGCACGGCGCCGCCGACGAGCCCCGGCTGGCGGATCATCGCGCCGAGCTTGGCAACGAGCTCGAGCGTGTCGCCGGTCTCGACGAGGTGCTGAAGCTCGGCAAGCTCGTCCTCGAGCCAGGCCGCGTCGATCGAGGCGCGGGTCACGAGGTTGATCTTCGCGTGCGCGGTCGCCGACACGTTTTCGGAGTCCGACCACAGCTGCTCGTGCAGCTTCTCCCCCGGCCGCACGCCGACGAAGTCGATCGCGATGTCCGTGCCCGGTTGCCGGCCGGAGAGCCGGATCATGTTCTCGGCGAGGTCGACGATCCGCACCGGATCGCCCATGTCGAGGACGAAGACCTCGCCGCGCCCGCCGATCGCGCCGGCCTGGACGACGAGCGAGACCGCCTCCGGGATCGTCATGAAGTAGCGCGTCATCTCGGGGTGGGTGACTGTCACCGGCCCGCCTCGGTCGATCTGGCGCCGGAAGATCGGGATCACCGAGCCCGACGAGCCGAGCACGTTTCCGAAGCGAACGGCCACGAACCTGGTCGAGATGTCCTGGCGCGAGCCGTAGGTCTCGACGATCCACTCGCAGAGCGCCTTCGACTGCCCCATCACCGTCTTCGGATTCACGGCCTTGTCGGTCGAGATCAGGACGAACCGCGACGCTCCGAACTCGACCGCGACCTCGACGATCGCCTTCGTGCCGAGCGTGTTGTTGCGCACCGACTCGAGCGGGTTCGCCTCCATCAAGGGCACGTGCTTGTACGCGGCGGCGTGGAAGACGACCCCGGGCCGATAGCGCTCGAAGACCTGGCGCAGCTTGGTCTGGTTGCCGATGTCCGCGAGCACCGGCACGGCCGGCGTGAAGCCGCGCTCGCCGACGAGCTCGCGCTCGATCTCGAAGAGCGGCGTCTCGCCCTGGTCGACGAGGATGATCGTCTTGCAGCCGATCCGGGCGATCTGGCGGCAGAGCTCCGAGCCGATCGAGCCGCCCGCGCCGGTGACCAGCACGATCTCGTCCTTCAGGTACGCCGCCTCGCGGGCCAGGTCGACCTCCACCGGCTCGCGGCCGAGGACGTCCTCGACCTGGACGGGACGGATCTGGGCGGCGAGGTTCGCCTCGCCGGCGATCAGCTCGTAGAGGCCCGGCAGCGTCTTGACCGGGATGCCTTCGTCGCGGGCGACGTTGACGATCCGCTGGCGCACTTCGCCGGAAGCGGACGGGATCGCGATCAACAGCTCGTCCGGCCGCTGGTCGCGGACGATGTGGCGCAGCTCCTCGGTCGTGCCGAGGACGCGGACGCCGTGGATTCGGAGATTGTGCTTGCGCGGGTCGTCGTCGATCAGGCCGATCGGCGCGTAGCCGAGACCCGGCGACTTCAGCATCTCCTTCACGATCAGCTGTGCCGCATCGCCGGCGCCGACGACGATCACCTCCTTGCCGCGCGCCATCAGCTCGCGCGCGGCAGGGCGCTCCATCACCGTGCGTGCGAGCAGGCGCGCACCGGCGACGAAGGCCAGCAGGAGCAGGAAGTCCATGATCGCGACCGACCGCGGCAGGCGGATCTGGCCGACGGGCGAAGCGAAGTAGACGACGACGTCGGCGACGATGCACGCGGCGCTCACACCGCGCGCCGCGCCCCACATGTCGCGCGTTGAGACGTAGCGCCACCAGCGGTTGTAGAAGCCGAAGAGGACGAAGACGACGAGCTTGATCGCAAGGACGATCAGAAGCGTCCGGACGAACAGCGTCTCGTAGTAGGGCGGGATCTTCGGGTCGAAGCGGAGCCGGAACGCCAGGTACCACGCGAGTGAGACGAGACCCGCGTCCGCGACGAGCTGCCAGAGGCGGTGGCGGTTGATCGGGATCATCGGGGCACCACGTGCGGGACGGGATGAATCCTGTCCCGCGGTGCCTCGATTGGCGGATCCGATCGAAGGCCCACGGAGCGGAGCACGTCGACCACCTGGCGCTGCTGCTCCTCGCTGATCGACGGCCACATCGGCAGGCAGAGGTTCTCGCGCGAGGCGCGCTCGGTCTCGGGGAGATCGCCCTCCGAGTAGCCGAGATGCGCCAGCGCCGGCTGCAGATGGAGGGGGGTCGCGTAGTGGACCGCTTGGCCGATCTCGGCGTCGTTCAACGCCTCGCGGAGGCGCTCGCGCTCCTGCGTCCGCACGCAGTACATGTGGTAGACGTGGCCGGGGTCGTCGGTGGGCAGGTCGACCGCCTCGCCGAGGCCGAGCTCGGCGTAGCGGGCCGCCGCGCTGCGGCGAGCGTCGTTCCACTCGTCGATGTGCGGCAGGAAGAGGCGGAGCGCGGCGGCCTGCAGCTCGTCCAGCCGCGAGTTGACTCCGACGTACTGGAAGGTCTGCTTGTCCTTCGAGCCGTGGAAGTGGAGCATCCAGATCCGCTCGGCGAGCTCCTCGTCGGTGACGGCGACGAGGCCCCCGTCGCCGAGCGCGAAGAGGTTCTTCGACGGATAGAAGCTGAACGTGGAGGCGACCCCGGTCGTGGCAATGCCCTTCGCGCCCCAGGCCTGGGCGGCGTCCTCGATCAGCGTCGGGCCGAGGCCCGCGAGCTCGGCGAGCGGAGCCGGCCGTCCGAAGAGGTGGACGGCGAGGATCGCCTTCGTCCTCGTGGTGATCCGCGCGGCGACGTCCTCGGGGTCGAGATTGAGCGTGACCGGGTCGATGTCGGCGAAGACCGGCGTCGCGCCGGCGCGCGCGACCGGCTCGGCCGTGGCGTAGAACGTGAAGGCCGGGCAGATCACCTCGTCGCCGGGTCCGATCTCCAGCGCGTCGAGCACGATCGAGATCGCGTCGGTGCCGTTCCCGACGCCGATCGTGGTCGGCACGCCGAGGTAGGCCGCGGCCTCCTGCTCGAAGGCCTTCACGTTCGGACCGAGGATGAACCGGCCATCCTCGAGCACCTCGCGGAAGCGGTCGAGCAGCGCAGGAATCAGCGGCGCGTACTGCGCCTTGGTGTCAGCGTGCGGAACCGGCACGTCTGGCAAGTCTATTCGAGCGGTATCTGAGAATCGCGTACGCGAGGACGCCAATAGCCACGACGGCGACGCCGATGTACACGTAGCGGAAGTCGTGGTGGAGGCGACCGTAGCTCGAGCCAACTGCCCAGCCCGCACCGGCGAGGCCAAAGCAGAAGGCCGCGATTCCCGGCACCGCAAGCACCACGAAGCGAACGAGTGGGACCTCGAAGATCCCGGCCGGAATCGCGACGAAGGAGCGTAGGCCGGGCACGACGAAGCCGAGGGCGATCGCCGGCTCGTCATAGCGGGCGAACCAGCGCTCTGCTCGTTCGAGGCGGGCGGGCGAGACGTGCAACCAGCGGCCGCGACGCTCGAGGAACGCGCGCCCGCCGTAGCGACCCAGCAGCCAGCCGCCGATCGCTCCGAGCAGGTTGCCGGCGACCCCCGCGAGGGCGATCGCGACGAACGCCCAGGCGTGCGAGCCGATGCGTGTGCCGAAGACGGAGACGTGTGCAGACACGAAGGCGCCACCAGCGACCGCGCCGCCGTAGACCATGACGAGCTCGCTCGCGGCCGGAACAACGGCAGCGGCGATCATCAGCGCGAAGACGGCGTAGATGCCGTGGTTGCCGACGAACGACGTGATCGAAGCGACCGGCACGGTTCCGAGTCTAGTGGGGGCTCAGCAAGCGCTGGACGGTGAAGGCGCTCGCCAGCTCGACGGTTCCGAACTCGTTCGTGGCGATCACTTCGGCGAGGTAGCGGCCCGAGTAGACGAGCGCGCCGCTGTCGGCGATCCCGTCCCAGCCGACTGCGATCTGGCCGGGGTCGAGCCGCCGCTTGTCGAGCATCTTCAGCAGGACGCCCGAGGTGGTCTCGATCCGCGTCGTGACTGTCGCGCTGTGGATCAGCGTGAAGGTGGCGACTGTGCGGGCGGTGGCGCGCGGGATGGTCAGCGTGCCGCCGAAGGGCTTCGGGAACCCGAGCGTCAGGTCGAGCTGGAAGCGGCGCTCGATCGTGGACGCGCGGCCGAGGTCGTCCGTCGCGTTGACGAGCCAGCGCCAGGTCCCCTCCAGCTCGGGCGTGCCGTCCGGCTTCGTGCCCGGCCAGTCGAGCGGGTAGGTGCCCGGAGCGACGTGGCCGATGAAGGCGTAGCGGGCGACGTTGTCCGGGCCGATCAGGCTGGCCGAGACGTCGGAGGACCTGACGACCCTGTACGCGAGCGACTGCTTCTCGGCAATGCCGTCGCCGTTCGGCGAGAGCACCGGTTCGAGCGGCTCGGGAGCGTAGACGCCCGCGTAGCCGAGCAGAAGCGCGTCGGCGACCGCGGGATCGGCGGAGCGCCCGACAAGCTGGCCGTCGAAGGCCATCGCCGCCTGCGGGCCGGAGCCGAGAGCTGCGGCGGTGACCGCGCCGAGGCGGACCATCGCCCCGGCGAGCTCGAAATTGGTCATCCCCGTGCTGTAGCCCGGGACTCCGCCCTCGACGCTGGCGATGACGATCCGCCCGTCCGCGAGCTGGCCGACCGCGGCGCGGGGGGCGCGGGGCAGGAGCTGCGGGTTCGTGAACGCCTCGTTCGCTCGGAAGATGGCATGGCCGTTGCGGACGAGGACCGGCCCGCCGCCGAGCGCGGAGACCATGCCCGTCCAGTCCGGCTTCAGGATCAGACGCACCTTGAGCGTCTGGCCGACTGGCGCCTCGACGAGCAGCTTCTGGCCAGCCGTCCCCCGCGCGGCGAGCACCGCCCCCTGGGGCGGAATGGGAGTGGCCCCGCCCTGGTTGACGAGCGCCACCTGGGCCCGGAGCTCGGTGTTCGGTGCGGCGGCTGGGAAGCTCGGGAAGACGAGCTCGACATCGCCGGTCGCGGGCGGCGTCGCTGCTCCGTAGGCCGGCGTGAACAGGGAGACGGCGTTGGAGGACGCCGAGTCGTTGACCGCGTTGAGCGTGCGGCGGGGGCCTGTCCCCTGCCAGGTCCCGAACAGACCGACCCGGTCGACGTGGAGCGCTCCCTGCGCGTCGACGCCGATGCTCGAGCGGGTGCTGATCGGATCGTGGTCGATCGCGCCGGCGCGCATCAGCATCCCGCTAGGGCTGCCGCTCTGCGCGTTGAAGAGATCGCCGCCGACGCCGGCAACGGTCAGGCCCGGCGAGAGCCGCTTCTCGATCGCGGTCAGCCTTTCGGTGCCGGGGATCGCCTCGTTCGAGAGCACCGGTTGGAGGCTCCAGAGGCCGGTCGGCCGAGGCGCGGTCAACACGTGGATGACCACCGGCCCGTGCGAGGTGAACTGCACCTGGTCGCCGAGCGTCGCGCCGGGTAGGAGCTGCCGCGGATCTGCCGAAACGACGCCAGGGAGGCCTGCCGCGAGCACCGTCGCGATGAGGAGTTTGCGCACCACGACCCGCGAGCCAGGGTAGCCGAGCCCCAGGTGCGAGCTTGGCCAGAAGGGCCACGGCCGGGGTCAGACCCCGGCCGTGGCCGTTTCCGTCAGTCGGAGCGCGGGCGCGGCGCGGTCAGTGCAGCCGCTCGGCGACCGAGAGCCAGGGCCAGTCGCGAGGAAACGCGCAGAGGCCGGCACGCCTCGGGCTGTCGCGGACGTCCGCGATCGCGCCTGCGAGCTGGGCCTCGTCACGGATCGCGCGTGCCGCGAAGCGCTCACCGAACACATGACCGCGACGGTCGTAACGCGCGTTGAACTCGGACGCGTAGCGGCCGTTGAGCGCGTGCATCCCGCGAGACAGCGCGGCCGCCGTCGACTCGAGCACCAGGTGGTAGCCCGAAGACAGCTGACACCATGCATACAGCTCCCAGTCGAACCTCGCCGCCACCCGCTCCAGGAGCAAGACGAAGTGCTTTCGGTCGAAGTCGTCGGCGTAGATCGGCCGCTCGGCCACACCGCACGTCGTCACGTGGAAGATGCCGTCAGGGAGGCGAGATCGAGCCATCCGCATCTCCTCGACCGTAGCGCGATCCCGCCGCCGCGAAGGCCGCGGCGGCCGAATCGTCACACTCTCGGCACACATCTCGGCCTCGTAGAATCCCGCCGCAATGGAGGCGATCGAGGTCCAGGAGATCACCCGCGTCTTCGAGCCGCGCGGGCGCAAGCGGGCACGCGCGAAGGGGCCGGTCACGGCCCTCGACCGCGTCTCGCTCACCATCCCCGAAGGCGAGATCCACGGCCTGCTCGGCCCGAACGGGGCCGGGAAGACGACGCTCGTCAAGATCCTCTCGACCGTCCTGATTCCGACCTCGGGCGTGGCGCGGGTCCTCGGCCACGACGTCGTCCGCGAGACCTCGGCCGTCCGACCGCTGATCGGGATCGTCTTCGGCGGCGAGCGCGGCCTCTACTGGCGCCTCAGCGGCCGCCAGAACCTCGAGTACTGGGGCGCCCTCTACAAGCTCCCCTCGCGCGCCGGCCGCGAGCGTGCGCAGCAGCTCCTCGACCGCGTCGGCCTCACCGACAAAGCCGACCAGCGTGTCGAGGAGTACTCGCGAGGCATGAAGCAGCGGCTCCACCTCGCCCGCGGCCTGATGGGCGACGCGCGCGTCCTCTTCCTCGACGAGCCCACGACCGGCATGGATCCGATCGCCGCCAGGGAGTTCCGCACCCTGATCGGAGAGCTCCGCGGCGAGGGCCGCACGATCCTGCTCGCCACCCACGACATGGTCGAGGCCGAGGTCGTCTGCGACCGCGTCACGCTGATCGACCGCGGCAAGCTGATCGCAACCGAGTCGCCGCGCTCGCTCGGCAGAGTCATCTCGCGCTTCCAGCGGATCGACGTCGAGACGGCGCCCGCCGCGGTGCTCGAGCACATCCGCGCGCTGCCCGGCGTCGCCGGCGTAACAGAGGCCGAGGGAGGCACCCGCATCGAGGTCGCCGAGGAAGGCGTCACCGCAACCGTGCTGAAGATCCTCGTCGAGGCCGGCGTGACCACGGTCAAGACCTCGCTGCCGAGCCTCGAGGAGGTCTACGTCCACCTGATCGGCGACCGGGGTCTCACGGTATGACTCGCTCGTTCCTCGCGGGCTACCGGCTCGAGCTGCGGATCCTGCGCGCGCAGCCCGACTCGCTGATCCCGCTCTTCACCGCACCTCTCTTCACGCTGATCTTCCTGGCGATCGTCCGGCACAGCGGCCGCCACGACCTGCAGCCGGACGCGCTGATGGCTCCGGTGCTGATGACCCTCTGGTGGTTCGCGCTCTTCCAGGGCGGGATGCTTGTCACCGGAGACCGCTGGCAGGCGACGCTCGAGCCGGTGCTCGCGGCACCCGCCAACTTCGCCTTCGTGATCCTCGGCCGGATCTCGGCGATCATGACCGTCGGCCTCGTCGGCTTCTTCGAGGTCTGGGGCTGCGGCGAGCTCTTCTTCGGGGTCGGGATCCCGCTCGACCACCCGTGGCAGCTGGCGCTGACCCTGCTCGCGACGATCTTCGCGATGGCCGGGACGGCCGTTGCGTTCGCGGGCCTCTTCGTGATGACGCGCAACGCGTTCACCTTCGCCAACTCGTCGAGCTTCCCGTTCTACGTCCTCGGCGGGATCTTCGTGCCGGTCGCCGTGCTGCCCGGTTGGATCCAGCCCGTTTCGAAGGTGGTCTTCATGTCCTGGAGCGCTGATCTCCTGCGCGCGTGCCTGAAGGCGGGATCGATCCACGACCTCTGGGGGCGGCTCGGGATGATCCTCCTGCTCGGCGTGCTCAGCTTCACCGCGGGGCGCGGGATCATGCACCTCGTCCTGCGCCGGATGCGGGTCAGCGGAGAGCTGGCGACCGCGTGAGCACGACCTTCAACGTGATGCGCCGCGCCTTCGCGGCGGGCTACGCGGACTACCGCGCGATCTTCACCTGGCGCAGCTGGGCGGCCGGCTGGATGCTGCGCGTGATCGCACAGGTCTCATTCTTCGCCTTGATCGGAGAGCGGGTGGCGAACGACCGCTCCGCCTACTTCCTGCTCGTCGGCAACGCACTCGCCGTCGCCGCGCAGACCGGCGTCTTCTCCCTGAACATGACGACGACCGAGCGCTGGGCGGGCACGCTGCCCCTGCTCGTCGCCAGCCCGTCGAGCCCGATGCTCGTCTTCGCCTCACGCGGCGCCTACCTCGCCGTCGACGGGACGCTCAGCGCGCTCGGCGCGATCTTCATCGCCGGGCCTTTGTTCGGGCTGCCGCTGCCCTGGCCGCGGATCCTCCTGATCCTCCCGCTGACCGGGATCATCGCGCTCGCCTCGTACTGCTTCGGGACGCTCCTGGCCGGGATCGTCTTCCGCTTCCGCAACATCAACAGCCTGGTCGTCAACTTCACCTACGTCGGACTGATGGCCGCCTGCGGTGTGAACGTCCCGCTCGGCTACTACCCGCGGGTGCTCGAGTGGATCTCCCACTTCCTACCGCTGACGAACGGCCTGCTCGCGATCCGCGGGGTCTTCAACGGCACGGGCGCCGCGTACATCGTCGGCCACGCCGCGCTCGAGCTCGCGGTCGGGCTCGGCTGGATGACGCTCGCGATGCTGACCTTCGACCGGCTCGCCTCCCAGGGCCGCCTCGACGGCTCGCTCGACGCAGGAGCCTAGGCGACGACTGCGGCCGGGCGCTCGGCTCGCCGGTACTCGACTGTGTAGCCGAGCCCGCGCGGGATCGCCAGCAGCGACTCCAGGTCGAGGTCGATCCGCGCGCCGGCCTTCTGGGTCACCTCGTCCTCGATCGGCAGGTCGAAGTCGTCGGCGCCGTAGTCGAGCGCAAGGAACGCGCCCTCGTTCTGCGTCAGCACGGAGGTGCGCACGTGCTCGACGTTGTCGAGGAAGATCCGGCTGAGCGCGATCCAGCGGCGGTACTCCTGCGCCGAGACCTCGTTGCCGCCGAGGGCGGTGCCGTACGGCTTGTACGTCCAGCAGAGGAACGAGAAGAGACCGCCGGTCTCGTCCTGGAAGTCGCGCGTGCGCTGCAGGTGCTCGAGCCTCTCCTCGAGCGTTTCGTCGAAGCCGATCACCATCGTCGCGGTCGTCTTCAGGCCGCTCTCGACGATCGCGCGCTGGGCCTCGAAGTACTCGGCGACCGTGTACTTGAACTTCGCGTGCCGCTTGCGGAAGTCCTCGGTGAGGATCTCGCTGCCGCCGCCCGTGACCCAGTGGACGCCCGCCTCGCGCAACCGCGCAGCCGCGTCCGCGTAGCTCAGCTCCGCCCGGTCGGCGAGGTACAGGAACTCCGCGATCGTCAGCGCGTAGAACTCCACCCGGTCGCCGTAGCGCTCGCGCACCGCCGCGAACAGGTCGCAGTAGTAGTCGAGCGGCAGCTTCGGGTTGAAGCCGCCGTTGAAGGCGACGAGGTCGCCGCCCACCTCCAGCAGGTCGTCGATCTTGGCGAACACCTGCTCGCGCGAGAGCACGTAGCCGCCCTCCTGCTGGGGCAGCACGTAGAAGGCGCAGTAGTCGCACTGGGCGACGCAGACGTTCGTGTAGTTGATGATCCGCATGACCATGTAGGTCGCATGGTCGGGCCGGTGCCACTTCGCCCGCACCTCGCCCGCGAGTCGCTTCAGCTCGTCGTCGCTGGCGTCGCGCCAGAGCGCGGCCGCCTCGTCGACGGTGATGCGCGTCACGCCGGCACCGCCTCCGCTTCGGGAGCGAGCATGTCCATGAACGAGCTGACCGAGAAGACCGCGTTGCCTGCGCCCGGCTTCCCGTAGCCGGGCGGCGGCTGCAGACCGTGGCGCTCGAGCGTGTACCGGTAGGTCTCGAGCAAACGGATGTGGTACTCGAGCGGCGCGCCTTCCGGGTTGTCGCGCCCGAGCGGCGTCGCCGGCTCTGGGCACCAGGTCGTGAAGCGCGGCGTCACGCCCCGGCTCATGAAGAAGTCGAGCCCTTCAGTCGTGCTGGCGATCGCCTCGTCGACGGTCCCGAACCCGTGCGGCTTGGCCATCTCGACGCCGGCGACGAAGTTCGGGATCACCTGCCGCGGGCCGAGCACCTCGGCTGCCTCGAGGATCCGGCGGTGCCACTCCTCGCGGCCGACGTAGCGCTCCTTGCCCGGGCAGATGATCCGGAACAGGCGCGCGTCCCAGACCTCGTAGTTCGGGTGGTAGATCTTGATCCCGTAGTCGCGGTAGCGCTCGACCGCCTCGCGCGGGAGCGCCTGGGCGACGAGCTTGCCGATCCAGCGGTTCGGGAAGCGCTCCTCGATCGCCTGGGCGTAGCGGCCGTAGAAGTCGGCCTCCTCGAGCCCGTCGACCTTGCTCGTGACCGAGCCGCCGGTAAGCGTGTACGCCCTGCTCGCGTGCTCGGTGTCGTACTGGTCGATGATCGCCAGCGCCTCCAGCACGTCCTCGACCGGCTTCACGCCCGTGTAGGGACGGCCCGCCTGCTTGTGCTGGCGCCAGTTGTGGTTGATGTCGCAGAACTGGCACTCCTCCTTCGCGCCGAAGTACTGGCAGAGCCGGAGCACGGTGAGGTAGATCAGGTAGCCCCACTGGATCGTCGGCGCCGTCTCCATCACGGTCTTCCCGTTCGCGAGCGTGTGCCGGTAGTACTCGGGCATCGGCGGCAGGGAAACGTCCGCGACCGGGCGGCCCTCGAGCGTGAGCTGCGAGCCCTCGACGCGGTAGGGCGAGCTCGGATTGAGGCGGACGGAGACGATCGTTCGGCGCAGCTCGTACGGCCCGCCTGTGAGGGCGATCTCCTCCGGCGGGCGGCGGTTCGCGGCCTCGCCGAGGTTCGCGAGGGGCTGGTGGTCGAACGAGAAGATGAAGTACGACTTCGGCTTGACCGCCCCGTCGAGGTTGTCGCTGAGCGCGGAGTCGGCGAAGTCGATCCCACTGCGCAGCAGGTCCTCCTTGAGCACCGCCTCCGGCGGGACGTGCGGGAAGCGCTCCATCAGCGACTCGACGAGCTCGGTGCGCGTGCTCACGCCGGCACCGTCTCGCGGACGAAGCGCAGCTCGGGCACCTCGTCGAGCTCGCCCACGTCGCGCGCCATCTCGAGGAAGGTGTAGAGGCCGGCGCGCTCGCGCGGGCCGAACCGGTAGCGCAGCTTCTCGAAGTAGCGGGCCAGGAACCCGGCCGGGTAGCCGTAGCGCTCGGCGGCCTCGTAAGCGAGGTTCTCGGGCTCGGCGCGCGCTCGCCTAACCGATTCGACGAGCTCGTCCTCCAGCGCCGTCAGGCCCGGCGGCGTCGGCTCGGGCGCGGCCCAGACCGCAAAGACCATCGGCAGGCCCGTGCGCTCGAGCCAGAGTCGCCCGAGGTCGTGGTGAGGCGTCGGGTCCTCGAAGGAGCTTTTCAGCGCGGCGTCGCCGATCAGGAGGGTCGCGTCGGCCTCCTCGCCGAGCGGCACGTGGTCCGCCCCGGGAAGCAGGACCTTCGTCAGTACGACGGACGTGGCCGACTCCGGGGTGATCGCAACTCGGCGCACCTGCTCGAGCGGCTTCTTCGAGACGAGCTGGATCGAGTCGACCGCGCCTTCGGAGGAAACGCAGAGCCGCGGCAGGATCCGCAGTGTGTCGGCGTTGCGCGCGTATTCGATCGACGAGATGGGCGCGAGGTCGAGCTCGCCCGCGACGAGCATCGCGTTCAGCTCCGTCGGGACGCCGACGACCTCCTCCACGTCCACGCCGAGCCGGTAGAAGACCGGCGCCATGTTCACGTAGCCGATGCGGCCGAGGCGGATCACGAGTCGCGGTCCACGACGAGGTGCGTCAGCGCCTCGAGCTCCTCGCGGTGCCGCCCGTTGAGCGAGGCACGAGCTTTCCGCGCGTAGTCGAGCGCGACCTGGCGCGAGCGCTCCAGCGCTCCCGTCTCGGCGACGCGGACGAGCGCGCCGTCGAGCGGGCCTCCGGCGAGTGCGTCGCGGACGACAGCGTCTTCCCCGGCGGCGAGCAGCAGCGGCAGCGTTGGCGTGCCCTCGCGAAGGTCGACGCCCGCGATCTTGCCGGTCTCGGTCGTATCGCCCGTGCAGTCGAGGATGTCGTCCGTGATCTGGAAGGCGATCCCGAGCGCGAGCCCGAACTCGGGCAGAGCCGTGTCCTCGCCGCCGCAGCCGAGACGGCAGGCCGCCTCGAAGAGCTTCCCGGTCTTGAGGGCGCAGCGCTCGAGGTAGCTCTCGACGGTGGTCTCCGGATCGTGCGTCTGGCGCCGCTGCAGAGCCTCGCCGCGGGCGAGCGAGAGGGTCGCGTCGGCGAGCGTCGAGACAGCGCGGGCGTCGCCGGTCGCGGCGAGCTCGGCGAAGGCGCGGGCGAAGAGGTAGTCGCCGGCAGCGCGCGCGGCGGCCGGGCCGTAGGCAGTCCAGGCCGCCTTGTGGCCGCGGCGAAACTCGGCGCCGTCGATCAGGTCGTCGTGGACGAGCGTCGCCATGTGCACGAGCTCGACGGCGACACCGGCCGCGGTCGGCGGCTCGGAGTGCGGCGGCGAGGCGAGGAAGACGAGCAGCGGCCGGAGGCGCTTGCCGCCCGCCGCGAGCGCATCTGCCCCGACGGCGGCGACCGTGCCCGGGTTGTGCGCAACCGCGATCTGCAGGCGCTCCTCGAGCTCGTCGAGGAAGGAATCGGCTCCGGGAGCCTCGCGCATGGCGGTCAGAACGCTCACTGTCGAGTACCAGTGTGCAGAGCGACGATGCCCCCGGCGAGCAGTCGGTAGCCGACGTCGGCGAACCCGGCCTCCCGGAGCAGCCGCGCGAGCTCCTCCGGAACCGGAAAGCGACGCACGCTGGCGGGCAGATAGGTGTACGCGGCGCCGCCCTTCAACACACGGCCGAGCAGCGGCACGACGCGGTCGAACCAGAGGCGGTAGAACGGCGCGAGCGGTCCCTGCGGGGTCGTGATCTCGAGGATCGCGAGCCGGCCGCCCGGCACGAGCACGCGTGCCAGCTGGGCGAGTCCCGTTTCGAGATCGGCGACGTTTCGGACTCCGAAGCCGACCGTGGCCGACTCGAACGAGCCGTCCGCGACCGGAAGCTCGAGCAGGTCGCCCTCGAGCCACTCGATCTGCGGAGCCTTGCGCCGCGCGCGCTCGAGCATGCGCGCGGAGAAGTCGAGCCCCGTGACCTTGCCGCCCGCGTTGCGAGCGGCGATCGCAAGATCGCCGGTGCCGCAGCAGGCGTCGAGGACACGATCCCCCGGCCGCACGACCGCGCGCACCGCGAGCCGCCGCCAGCGCTGGTCGAGCCCGGCGGTCATCACGCGGTTCATCGCGTCGTAAACGGGCGCGATCCGGTCGAACATCGACCGGACGGTGGCGGGAGGAAGAGTGCCCGTTTGAATGCTCAAAACCCGTCCTCGCGGGCGAGGTCCGCGAAAGGCAAGGGACAGGCCCCGAGTCGCGTCCCGAACAGCCGCGCCTCTGAGCGCAGCGCCTGCAAACAGGCCAGAGGGGCCTGTCCCCGGAACGGCGGCGGAGCGGACACGGCCGTTTCAGTCCCCCCAGCGGCGAACCAGCTCGTGTTCCAGCCCGAGCTGGTCCAGGCAGCGCCCGACCATGAAGTCGACGAGATCGTCGACCGTGTCCGCGCCGTGGTAGAAGCCCGGCGCCAGGAAGAGAACCACGGCCCCCGCGCGCCGCACTCGCAGCATGTTCTCGAGGTGGATGTCGGAGAGCGGCGTCTCGCGTGGCATCAGGACGAGCTTGCGCCCCTCCTTCATGGCGACGCTCGCCGCGCGGTGGATCAGGTTCGACATCGCCCCGGACGCGATCGTGCCGAGCGTGCCCATCGAGCACGGGCAGATCACGTAGGCGTCGACCTTGGCGGAACCGCTCGCGTACGGGGCTTTCCAGTCGTGCGTGTCGTACGCGGTCACCGCCCCGCCGCGGCCGTGCTCGAGGAACCGGGCGAGCGTCTCGTCGCGAGAGAGCCGCGCGTCGCGGTACAGCTCGGTCGCGAGCACCTCGAGCCCGGCGGCCGACGCGCAGACTCCGACCTCGCAATCCGCGGCGGTCAGGGCTTCGAGCAGGCGTGCGGCGTAGGGCGCCCCGGAGGCGCCGGTTATGCCGAGGAAGACGCGCAACGATCGCCTGTCGTCCAGGTCGGGTTCCCTGGCCGCGAAACGCAAGCCAGGCTAGGACGCAGGGAGCGCTCGTAGCCGGAGGCTACGGGTGCGACTGAGGACGACGCATGGCGCAGCGTTGCAGCGCCCCAGGGGGTCCGAAGTGGGCGGCAGGCGATCGTCGTCAAACTACTTCCCGCCCTTGGAGGCTTCGAGGAAGGTGGCGACCTTCAAGAGATTGTCCTGCCCGAGGTTGGGGAACGGCAGCATCTGCGAGCCGGGGTGGACGCAAGACGGACACTTCAGGTGCGCGATCTGGAACTTGATTCCCTGATTCTTCGCCCCCTCGGCAGAGAGATCCGGCGCGCCGAGGTTGCTCGAGCCCGTGCCGAGATAGGTGTGGCAGGTCTCACAGCCCACCTGGGCGAAAATCTTCGCTCCCCCGATGGCCTGCGGGTTGTTCGCGAAGCCCTGCCTGGCGGCCCACTTCGGCACCGCCGCAACGTTCTCGGAGCCGAGCGACTCCTTCGCCGTCGCGCCCTTGTAGGTCAGCACGCCCATGGAGAGCACGACGAGGGTCGTCGCGATCACCGCGACGGGCCGCCGTAGCAGCCGCCGCTCGCGCCGGATGTCGATGAACGGCATCGCGAGCAGCAGGATCAGGAGGATCGTCGGGATCCCGACCGTGCCGAGGATCACCGAGTCGGGCCACTTGAAGATCCGCAGCAGGTAGAAGAGGAAGTAGAAGTACCAGTCGGGCCGCGGCACGAAGTTCGTCGTCCCCGGGTCGGCCTTGTCGGTGTAGAGCGGCCCGAGCCAGCCGGCCTTCGTCCCGTCGTGGGAGTCGGGCAGCGAGAACTTCCAGACGACGGTGAGCACGATGATCACGATCACCACGACGAGGCTCATCACCGTGTCGTGGAACATCGCGTACGGGAAGAACGACTTCCCGCGCTTCTCGACGTCCTGCTTGTACTTCTTGAACTGCGCGCGCCGCTCTTCGACCCGCCGCGAAGCCATTAGTGCCCCTTCCAGTGATGCCGCCGAGCTTCTGCTGGATGGGGCACTTACTTGCCCCTCGGCGCCGGCTGGATCAGGCCGACCCGCCCGGACTCAGGCTCGGGCTCCTTGAGGTCGCCCCCCGCAGCCTGCTTCGACCAGGGCGGCGAGCTGACGCCGAGCCGGATCACGAGGTACAGGTGCAGGCCGATCAGGGCGAAGATCGCGCCGGGCAGGATCAGCATGTGGATCGAGTAGAAGCGCGAGAGGGTGTCGGGCCCAATCTCCGCACCACCCCGCAGGATGGAGGCTATGAAGGGGCCTAAGAAGGGGGCCGTTCCGTTCAGGTTGATGCCGACGACCGTCGCCCAGTACGCGGTCTGGTCCCACGGCAGCAGGTAGCCGGTGAAGCCCTCGAACATGCCGAGCGCGAGCAGCAGGACGCCGATGATCCAGTTCAGCTCGCGCGGGTACTTGTAGGCCCCGAACAGGAAGACGCGGGCCATGTGGAAGAACATCAGGATGATGAAGACGCTTGCGCCCCATTTGTGCATGCCGCGGACGAGCCAGCCCAGCGTGATGTCGTTCGAGATGTGCTGGATGGACTGGTAGGCCGAGTTCGGATCCGGCTTGTAGTACATCGCCAGGATCACGCCGGTGATCGCCTGGACGAGGAACGCCGTCAGCGTCGCCGAGCCGAGCGTGTGGAACCAGTTCGTGTCGCCCGGGACCTTGCGGAAGAGGAAGTACTTGATCCCGCCGACGAGGCCGGAACGCTCCTCGACCCAGTCGAGCGGGTAGAGCGCCGCCGCCTCGATCTGCTTTCTGCGGGCCGACTTCGGGCTCATTGCGGAACGACGCTTCGCCGTCGGGGTGCGATAGACGGTGCGAGCCAAGGACGCAGGGAGCGCCCATATCGATCGAGATATGGGCGCGACTGAGGACGCAGGCCCGCGCTGTCCAGCGCGGCCCGACGGCACAAGGCTTCGTTTCGCAAGGAGCCGATAAACATCAGTGCGGCGGCTGCAACGGGTAGAGCAAGGCTTCCCAGTCACCCACGTGCTGTCCCGGCCCGGTGAGGTTGAACTCCCTGATCTTCGCCGTGCCGCCCGTGCCTTCGACCTTCTTGACGCTGTACGCCTTGCCGAGGAAGAGGTGGCCTTTGCGGATCGCGAACTGGTAGCGGTCGAGCCCGCGGACGGGCGGGCCGGCCGTGCGGTTGCCCTCGGTGTCGTAGGCGCCGCCGTGGCAGGGGCAGCCGAAGCCCGAGAGTCCCTGAACCTGGATCAGCTGCACCATCTGGCCGTTGCCGGTGTTCTCGTCCTTCGCCTGGTTCGAGACGAGGCCGTTCGGCTGGACTGGGCAGCCGAGGTGCGCGCAGCGATTGGAGATGATCGTGAAGCTCGGCTCGCTCTTCCCGTTGAAGGGGACCAGCCCGTTGTAACGGATGTAGGCGGTGCGTCGGGTGACCTCGCCCTCGGCCGGATCGAGCTCGAAGTGGACGATGTACCACTGCTGCTCCTGGTAGTCGCTGATCGGCCCGAGGTCGAGCTCGCCGCGGCCCTGCTTCAGGAAGGGCGGCACGATCGCGAACCCGATCGCGGGCACCGATATCGCACCGCCGATCACCGCACCGAGCCCGAGGGTCGAGGCTCCGAGGAAGCGGCCGCGCGAATAGCTCTCGGCCGGCACTGGCGCAGCCGGAATCGCCGCGGGCGGCTCCACCTTGTGATGGCCCTGCATGTCGCGGATCCAGACGAAGCCGAAGATGATCGCGATCGCCGCTCCTACACCGACTGCGGGCCAGCTGACGACGAGGCCGACGAGCAGGCAGACCACTCCGATCGCGAAGCCGATCGGCCAGAGGGTAGGGCGAGGCAGCTCCGGTCCTTCGTGCCCCCGCTCAGGCTCCAACTTTGTGCCGCCTCCTCTTCGCTTCCGAACCGGGATTCAACCGCTGCTTGTAGCTGCCGTCAACGACGTAACACCTGTCGCAACGGGGCTGAAATATGACGCATCGCGCCGTTGGCTGCTTCCGGCAGGTCGATGCCGTACTCCTGCCAGCGCTCGTCGACTCGCGCGCGGATCTCGTCGCTCATCCGAATCTCCTCCGGCCACGGCCGCGCACCCTCGGCCGGACCCTTGTGCGTAGCGTCGATCCCGAGCTTCCCGCCGAGGCTTTCGAGCGTCGGCGAGTGGTCGAGCTGGTCGAGCGGTCCCTCGCAGATCAGGACGTCGCGCTTGGGGTCGGTGTTCGCGCAGACGCGGAAGAAGACCTCGTCGTAGTCGTGCACGTCGACCCACTCGTCGACGACGACCACGCACTTGGCGAGGCTGAGCAGGCCGAGTCCCCAGACGGCGTGCATCACCTTCTTGGCCTGCCCGGGAAACGCCTTTCGAATCGAGACGATCGCGCAGTTGTGGAACGCGCCTGCCACAGGCAGGTCGTAGTCGACGATCTCGGGCACGCTCATCCGGATCGCCGGCAGGAAGATCCGTTCGGTCGCCTTGCCGAGCCAGGCGTCCTCGGCCGGCGGCTTGCCGACGACGATCGACGGATAGATCGCGTCGCGCCGCATCGTCATCGCGGTCACGTGGAAGACGGGGAACTCGTCGGCGGGCGAGTAGTAGCCGGTGTGGTCGCCGAAGGGCCCCTCGATCCCGGTGTCGCCCTGCTCGACGTAGCCCTCGAGCACGATCTCCGCGTTCGCCGGTACCTCGAGGTCGACGGTCTTCCCGCGAACGAGCTCGACCGGCTCGCCCTTCAGGAAGCCCGCGAGCATGAACTCGTCGATGTGCTTGGGGAGCGGCGCGCTCGCCGAGTAGGCGCTGACCGGGTCGAGCCCGAGCGCCACCGCGACCTCGAGGCGGACGTCGGTCGCCAGGTAGTCGAGCCGCCCGTCCTTGTGGATCTGCCAGTGCATGTAGGTCGATGCGCGGTCGATCTTCTGCATGCGGTACATGCCGACGTTGCGCGTGCCGGTGCGCGGATCGCGCGTGATCACGGCCGGGAGCGTGATGAACGGCGCCGGGTCACCCGGCCAGCAGGTCTGGATCGGCAACCGGCCGAGGTCGACCTCGTCGCCGGTCAGGACGACCTCCTGGCACGCGCCCGAGCGGATGGTCTTCGGCATGGAGTCCGCGATCGACTTCAGCTTGCGCAGGCCCTTGACCTTCTCGACGAGGCCCTCCGGCGGCTGCAGCTCCAGCACCTCGCCGAAGCGCGCGCCGACCTCGTCGAGGCTCTCGGCACCGAACGCCAGGCACATTCGCCGCTCAGTGCCGAACTGGTTGATCAGCAGCGCGTGGTCGGAGCCCTTGGGGTGCTCGAAGAGGAGCGCCGGCCCGCCCGACTTGACCGTCCGGTCGACGATCTCGGTGATCTCGAGGTGCGGATCGACCTCGGCGGCCACGCGAACGAGCTCACCCTCGCGCTCGAGCAGCGCGATCCACGCGCGCAGATCCGCGGGCGGAGCCACGGTGTGAGTCTAGGGATCAGGCAGCGAGCTGCAAGACGACCGGCGTGTACTCCTCTGCGGATTTACGGAGCGTGTGGGGCGGGAGCAGAAACCCCCGCCCCACACAGATAGCTCAGGCGCTCGCGATGTCGCCCGTCAGCTGCTCGGTTCCGTTCGTCTCCTTGTCCTCCCAGTGCCGATAGATCAGGCCCTGGTCGTGGGCCTTGTAGTCGAAGTCGAACTTGCAGCCTGCAAAACCAAGGAAGCACGTAAACGTTGCCCCCGGCCCGAAGGTCGCAGTGATGAAGCCGCTCGTCGAGCCGGCGCAGGGATTGGACGGAGCGTTGCAGCCGTTCGGGTTGTACGTCCCGCCGGTGACCGTTCCCTCGATGAAGCCCTTGAACTTCCCCGTTATGCCCGCCGCAACGGTCGTTCCGTGGTGACTATCGGGCTCACACGCTCCTGGACTCGGACCGGCGTTCGTGACGAAGCTGCCGTCCTTGTAGTCCTCGTGCACGAAGAACGTGCCGTCGCCGTTGTCCCGAACCTTGTACTCGCGCTTGAAGGTGTCGTTCGCCCACGGGTTCTGGCAGGTGCCGTTGTCCGGCGATGTGCTGTTGTACGGCCCGAACTTCGACTCCTTGCCGTGGCCGCCATGGTCGCCGTGGTCGTTGTCGTCGCCATGATGGCCGTGCTTGTCCCCGTGGTGCCCCTCGTCGCCCGGGTCCGCGAAGCCCACACCCGCGAACGCGAGCGCCCCGAGCAGCAGAGGCAGGATCAGTAGTCGCCGCATAAATCCTCCTTGTCGTCGTCGTATACAAGAAGGGCCTACCTCATTTCAGAAAGTCCAAACCGGACTCCGGCCAGCGGCTCGTGCCGGAACGCCAGTTTCCGAGCATGCGGCAGCGACGGTCGTCTCGATTCCGCTCTCGCCACTCGGCTTTGCGAGCGAGTAATCGCGGCACCAGGCTGCGAAGGCGAGCACCCCCTGCCTTGCTCAGTCTCGAGCTACTCGGCGAGCTCGTCTCGAAATACTCGAGCTCGAAGCGGGCCTGCTAGTGACGGCGGTGGCGCAGCCAGTGCGTCAGCTGCCCGAGTGCAATCACGCTGATGAAGACGAGGCCTGTGATCAGCATGCCGAAGATGACGTGCCTGCCCTCGGTTGCGGCGTCGGCGAGCGTGTGCAGAGCCCTCATGCGTGCGCGAGCTTACCCGACGCGCAGGGCGTGAGCGGCGAGGGCGCGATCGACCGCATCCGCGCCTGCGCCCTCCCGCGCGAGCTCGTAGAGCGGGCCTGGGTCGCCGCCGAGCCGGAGCGCATCGCGGGCGTCGTCGAGGCCGCCCGTTCCCAGGAGCGCGGCGGTGGCGGACCACGCCGGTCCGTCGCTCCCGGAGCCGTCTGCGCGGAGCTGGGCGCAGAGCGAGATCAGCTGCGCCAGGTCGTCGACGGCGCTCACCTCCTCGAACGAGGCGATCCGAACGAGACCGTGTGCGTAGAGGTAGTCGCCGAGCAGCAAGGCGGTGTCGCGGTCTTCCGGCGCAAAGAGCCGAGGGCGTCCGTAGTGGAGCAGATACCCCTCGTAGATCGTCTCGATCCCGAGCGCGAAGCGCTCCTCGCCGAGCGCCGAGAAGACGGCCTCGCGCTCGCGCTCCTCCTCGGACCGGAGCGCCGCCTGCCAGAGCGTGCTCTCGCGCGCGGCCTCGGCGGCGATCACGTACCAGACGTCAGAGCGAAGCGAAGAACTCGGCAACGGCCTCCACCGTCCGGTCGACCTCGGCCTCGCCGTGGGCGAGCGAGACGAACATTGCCTCGAACTGCGACGGCGCGAGGTAGATGCCGCGACTGAGCAGGTGCCGGAAGAGCGCTGCGTAGCGCTCGGTGTCGCAGGCAGTCGCGTCCTCGAACCGGCGCACCGGAGCGTCGGCGCAGAAGAGCGTCGCCATCGCGCCGACTCGCTGGACGCGCCCGAACTCGGAGAGCCCCGCCTCGAGTCGGGCGCCGAGCTGCTCGAGCCGCTCGTAGACCGCCGGGTTCTGCAGGCGGCGCAGCACCGAGAGACCGGCCGCGGTTGCGAGGGGATTCCCGGAGAGCGTGCCTGCCTGGTAGACGTCACCCGTCGGAGCCAGGCGCTCCATCAGCTCGGCGCGTCCGCCGAACGCGGCCAGCGGCAGCCCGCCGCCGGCGATCTTGCCGAGGATGGTCAGGTCGGGCAGCACGCAGTAGCGCTCCTGGGCACCACCGCGGGCGACGCGGAAGCCGGTGATCACCTCGTCGAAGACGAGCAGCGCTCCCGAGGCGTCGCAGAGCTGCCGCAGCGTCTCGAGGAACCCGGGCTCCGGCGGGACGACTCCCATGTTCCCGGCGACCGGCTCGACGACGATGCAGGCGAGGCCCTCGCCGTAGCGGACGACGGCCTCCGCCACGGGCTCGATCTCGTTGTACGGGCAGACGATCGTGTCGCGGGCTGCTCCCGTCGGGACGCCGGGGGTCGAGGGGATGCCGAGCGTGGCGATGCCCGAGCCGGCGCTCGCGAGCAGCGAGTCGACGTGGCCGTGGTAGCAGCCGGCGAACTTGACGATCCGGTCGCGGTGGGTGGCGGCGCGCGCGAGGCGGATCGTGCTCATCGCCGCCTCGGTGCCCGACGAGACGAGCCGGACCATCTCGACCGAGGGCACCGCGTCGACGATCTCGGCGGCCAGCTCGACCTCCCGCTCGGTCGAGGCGCCGAAGCTCGTGCCCTCGGCCGCCGCCTCGATTACGGCCGCGACAGTCTCCGGGTCGGCGTGCCCGAAGAGCAGCGGCCCCCAAGAGAGCACCCAGTCGAGGTAGCGGCGGCCCTCTGCGTCCTCGAAGTACGCGCCCTCGCCGCGGCGGATGAACAGCGGCTCGTCGAGGCCGACGGCGCGCATCGCGCGCACGGGCGAGTTGACCCCACCTGGGATCAGCTCGAGCGCGCGGCGGTAGAGCTCCGAACGCGTTTGCAACGTCCCCTTCAAGACGAAGCCTTGTGTCGCCGGGCCGCGCCGTGCGGCCCGATGCGTCGTCCTCGGTCGCCCCCGTATCCTCCGGATACGAGAGCTCCCTGCGTCCTAACCTCGGACTCGCCCGCCGCACCCCGGCGACGAAGCGTCATCTTGAAGTGGACTCCTAGAGCCAGCTCGCGAGCTCCTTCGTCCAGTACGAGAAGACGACGTCGGCGCCGGCGCGCTTGATCGCGGTCAACGACTCGAGCGCCGCTTGCCGCTCGTCGAGCCAGCCCATCGCGGCAGCCGCCTTCACCATCGCGTACTCGCCGGAAACGTTGTACGCGGCCACCGGCAGGTCGAACGACTCGCGCACCGCGCGAATCACGTCGAGACAAGGCAGCGCGGGCTTCACCATCAGCACGTCCGCGCCCTCCTCGACGTCGAGCTCGCACTCGCGCAGCGCCTCGCGGACGTTGGCCGGATCCATCTGGTAGCCGCGCCGGTCGCCGAAGGCCGGGGCCGAGTTGGCGGCCAGACGAAAGGGACCATAGAAGGCTGAGGCGAACTTGGCGGCATAGGCCAAGATCGGCACGTCGCTATGCCCCGCCGCAT
>JBBQTQ010000006.1:0-45931 GCA_038213135.1 Gaiellales bacterium | reverse complement strand
CGCCGTCGTCGACTGGGACGTGCATCACGGCGATGGCACGCAGGCAATCTTCGACGCGGATCCCGAGCTGTGCTACGCCTCGACCCACCAGTTGCCGCTGTACCCCGGAAGCGGCGCGCGCGCCGAGCGTGGCGTGGCCGCCGCCAGGCCCACCCCCGCGCCCGATCTCCGCCCTTCCTCCGACTCGACGCCGTATGTCCGCTGAAGCTGCCCGCCCTGCGGGGCCGAACCCCAACCCGAAGCCCGCGGCGGCGTCGGCCGGGAGTGCGCGCGGCACGAGTCGCCCGGCGGCGCGGCTCGAGCTCAAGCAGCTCCTGAAGCACTACCCGGGTGCCGACAGCCCGGCCGTCGACCGGCTCACCCTCGACATCCCGGCGGGGGAGATCTGCGTGTTCGTGGGCCCGTCCGGCTGCGGCAAGACCACGGCGATGCGCATGGTCAACCGCATGATCGACCGCGACGGCGGCGAGATCCTGCTCGACGGCCGCGACGTGAACGAGCGCCACCCTGCCGAGCTGCGGCGCGAGATCGGGTACGTGATCCAGCAGATCGGCCTGTTCCCGCACCGCACGATCGCTGAGAACGTGGGAACGGTGCCGTCGCTGCTGGGCTGGAAGAAGGCGGCGATCGCCGAGCGCACCGAGGAACTCCTCGACCTCGTCGGTCTCGACCCGTCGTTCGCGTCCCGCTACCCGGCGCAGCTCTCCGGCGGCCAGCGCCAGCGCGTCGGGCTCGCGCGGGCGCTCGCAGCCGATCCGGCCGTGCTGCTGATGGACGAGCCGTTCGGCGCAGTCGATCCGATCACGCGCTCGCATCTCCAGCAGCAGCTGCGCCGACTGCATCGAGAGGTCGGCAAGACGATCCTCTTCGTGACCCACGACATCGACGAGGCGATCGCGATGGGCGACCGGATCGCGATCTTCCGCCAGGGCGGCGCCCTCGCCCAGACCGCGACGCCCGACGAGCTGCTGGCGGCGCCGGCCGACGAGTTCGTCGAGCGCTTCCTCGGCGAGGACCGGGCGCTGCGGCGTCTCTCGTTGCGCCGCGTCGGGGACATCGCCTCCGGCGACGGAACAGCGCCCGACCTTCCCGTCGTCCCGGCGAGCGCGACCGTGCGCAGCGCGCTCTCGCTGATGATCGAGGCGGGAGTCGACTCGGTCGCGATCGTCCGCGATGACGGCCGGCGAAGCCTGCTCACGCTCGGCGAGCTGACCGCACTTCTCAGATGATCCTCGCCTCGGCGCCGGTCATCCCGAGCTTCGGGAAGCCCGACCCGTGCGTCACCCAGGACCACGCCTTCTGCTGGGGCTGGGTCAAGGCGCACTGGGGGGACACGCTGCAGCCGGCGCTGCTCCAGCACCTCCAGCTGGCGGCGATCGCCGTCGGGATCGGCTTCGCGATCGCGTTCGCGGCGGGGCTCCTGGCCCACCGACGCCGCTGGCTCGCCCATCCCTTCGGGATCGTCTCGGCGCTCGTCTACACGATCCCGAGCCTGGCGCTCTTCCAGCTGCTCGTCCCGTTCACGGGGATCGGCACGGCGACCGTCGAGCTCGCGCTCGTGGCCTACACGCTCGTGATCCTGCTCCCGAACATCCTCGCGGGGCTCGACGCCGCGGGTGAGGACGTGCTCGAAGCAGCGCGCGGGGTCGGGTACACGCGCCGGCAGATCCTCTGGCGCGTCGAGCTGCCGCTCGCCGTGCCGACAATCGTGGCCGGACTGCGGATCGCAGTCGTCTCGACGATCAGCATCGCCACGATCGCGGCATTTCTGCTCCCGAAGGGGCTCGGCTACCCGATCTTCCTGGCTTTGCGGGAGCCGACGCCGTTCCGTACCGAGATCTACTCGGCCGGCGCGCTCGCCGTCCTGCTCGCGCTCGCCGCCGACTTCGCGCTCGTCATGCTCCAGCGAGGCCTCGTGCCGTGGGCGAGGAGGCAGCGCGCGTGATCCTCGCCGACGCGTTCCAGCCGCACACCTTCCTCGACGCGTTCCGGTTCATCGGCGACCATCCCGTCTTCCTGCTCCAGAAGGCCGCCGAGCAGCTCGAGCTGTCCGGGGCGGCACTCGGGATCGCGCTGGCGGTCGCGCTGCCGCTCGGGATCGTGCTCGGCCACTTCCACCGCGGCTCCTCGCTGGCGGTCGGGACGTCGATCGTCGGCCGCGCGTTGCCGAGCCTCGTCCTGATCGGCGTGCTCCTGACCGTGCTGGGAGTCGGCTTCGTGAACAACATGGTCGCGCTGGCCGTGCTCGCGAGCGGCCCGATCCTCACCAACGCCTACCAGGGCGTCGACGCTGTCGACCGGGACGTCGTCGAGGCCGCACGCGGGATGGGCATGAGTCACCGGCAGACGCTCGCCCGTGTGGAGCTGCCGCTGGCGCTGCCCCTGCTCTTCGCGGGCATCCGGATCGCCGCGGTGACCGTCGTCGCGACCGCGCCGATCGCAGCGATCGCCGGCGGAGGCGGACTCGGCGACATCATCGTCAACCAGGCCAGCTACCGGCTCGAGGGCGTGCTCGGCGCGTCGATCTGCGTGATGGCGCTGAGCGCGCTCGTCTTCGTCCTCTTCCTCGGGGTGCAGCGGCTGCTGACCCCGGCGGGGCTCAGAAGGCCGGGTGTGGAACTGCCGCGGGCGTGAGCTCGAACTCGAGACTTCGCACGCGTTCGTGGCAGCGGCGGACGGCTTCCTCCCTCGTCGGGGCCCACTCGGAGAAGATCGCCAGCCGGTAGCTCTGGGTGTCGTTGACGCCCTGCTCCGAGAGGAGCAGCCCCGGCCGGACGAGCAGCTCGACTCCTTCCTGCGGCTCCGGCACCGCCTCCACGAACGCGTCGACGAAGACGCGGACCGCATAGCTGATCGCGACGCCGTTCGGCGGCGCGGCATCCCAGCGTGGGTCCTCGCCGGCTGCGAGCGTCACGAGGGCCTCGTAGGTCGAGCGCCCGTGCACCGCCTGGACAAGCGGCGAGAACTGCGACGCGAGCCTGCCGTTGACCTCGACCACCTTGGCAGGTCCCGCGGGCGGGATCACGTATTCGACGTTGAAGAAGCCCCAGTCGAACCCGAGCGCAGGGAGCAGCCGCGCCGCAACGCCGGCGAGCTCGCTCAGGCGATCGGCCGGCAGCGCCGAGGGGAACTCGAAGCGCTCGAAGCTGTTCGTCCCCGCGTACTTGACCGAATCGGTGACGCCGATCACCGTCACCCGGCCGTCGTGGACGTAACCCTCCAGCGTCACCTCCTCGCCCTCGACGAGCTCCTCGACGATGTAGCCGTGCACGGCGTCGTGCGGCAGCCCGGCGAGGTCGGAGATCGCCGCGTAGGCCTCGCGGTAGGGACCTTCGGCGGCGAACGCCGCGAGCGCAGCCGGATGCCCGATCCGGCGCACCTCCTGCGAGAGCCGGCCGACGACGGGCTTCGCGATCCAGGGCGGCGGGAAGTCGGGCAGTCCGACCGTGAAGCGCGGCGTCGCCTCCGGGACGGCGTCGAGCATGATCGCCCGCGAGGTCGGCTTGTGCTGGCAGCCGAGCAGCGCGGTCGGAGTCGGGCTGAGCAAGCCGCAGCGCGCGGCGACTAGCGAGGCGACGAGGGCCGAGCGGTCTTTCGTGCCGACGATCCCGTCCACCCGAAGCGCCGCGAGCTCGCCGATCAGCGCGGGTGCGTCGATCTCCGTCAGCAGGTCGAGGTCGGGCCCGACGAAGACCGCGCGCTCGTCGTGGGAGAGCTCGCGGCGGTCGCGCTCCTGCGGGCAGGCGACGATGACCGTCTGCATTGCCGGAGCATAGGATTGCCCGGTGGGGGAGCGCGTGATCGTCCTGGGCGCCGGCTCGACCGGAGAAGCCTTCTGCGCGGCGCTGCGCAGGCTCGACTCCGAGGTCTCGATCACGATCGTCGAGCGCGCCCTCGTCGGCGGGGAGTGCACCTACTACGCCTGCATGCCGTCGAAGACGCTGCTCCGCGCGCCCGAGCTGGTGGCCGCGGCCGCGATCGCCCCCGGCGCCTCGGCCACGCTCGACCCCACCCAGGTCTTTTCGTGGCGCGACCAGGTCGTAGACAACTGGGACGACTCGGGCCAGGAGTCGTGGCTCGCCGAGCGGAAGGTCGAGCTCTTGCGCGGCGTGGCTCGGGTCGCGCGCGCGGGCGTGGTCGAGGTGGACGGCGAGGAGCTGGAGTACGACAAGCTCGTGATCGCGACCGGTTCTCGGCCTGCGCTGCCGCCGGTCGCAGGCCTCGCGGGCCTCGACTTCTGGACGACGAACGACGCCACCTCGGCGCACGAGGTGCCCGAGAGCCTGATCGTGCTCGGCGGCGGCGCCGCGGGTGTCGAGCTCGCCCAGCTCTACGCGCGACTGGGAGCGCGCGTGACTGTTGTGGGCAGGCTCCTACCGAAGATCGACCCCGCAGCCGGCGAGCTGCTCGCGGATGTCTTCCGCGAGGAGGGAATCGAAGTCCGCGCCGCTCGGGTCGAGTCGGTCGAGGCGGGAATCCGCGCCGTGTTGTCTGACGGATCTTCGCTCGAGGCCGAGCGACTACTCGTCGCGACCGGCCGGCAGCCGAACGTCGAAGGTCTCGAGCCGCTCGAGCTGACGATCGGCCACTCCGGCATCGAGGTGGACGAGTACTTGCAGGCGGCCGAGGGCATCTGGGCGATCGGCGACGTGACGGGCGTCGCACTCTTCACGCACGTCGGCAAGTACCAGGCACGGGTTTGCGCGGCGAACGTCGCGGGTGGCCGCGTGCCGGCCGACTACCGCGCGATCCCCGCGGCGGTGTTCACCGACCCTCAGATCGCGACGGTCGGAAAGACCGACGGCGAAGGGCTCGTCTGCGCCGAGTGGCAGGTCGACCGAACCGCCCGCGCCTCGACTTTCGAGCGGCCGAAGCGGCCCGGCTTCCTGAAGCTCTTCGCCGATCCGAAGCGGCGCGTGCTGGTCGGCGCCGTCGCGGTCGGCCCGGAGTCCGGCGAGTGGCTGCAGCAGCTGACGCTGGCAATCCGGGCAGAGGTCTCGATCGACGTCCTGCGCGACACGATCCAGCCCTACCCGACCTTCTCCGAAGCGGTCTTCTTCGCCGCCCGCGACCTGCCGTTATGACCCGAGAACGTTCCTGCTAGTCGTCGAGATCCGCCCGCTCGGCTAGGAGCGCGCGAACCTCGTCGTCGGTCGTCTGCGAGAAGTCGTCGTACCAGCGACCGACGGCCAGGAACGGGCTCGGCGTGATCAGGACGAAGAGATCGTCCATCTCGGCCGCCAACTCGGCGACGGTCTCACGCGGGGCGGTCGGCACAGCGGCGACGACGCGGGCCGGCCCGAGAGCTCGCAGCGCCGCGACCGCGGCACGCATGCTCGCGCCCGTCGCGAGCCCATCGTCGACGAGGATCGCGGTCCGACCGGCCAGGTCGAGCGGTGGCCTGTCACCGCGGTAGAGAGCCTCGCGGCGGAGCAGCACTTCCGCCTCGCGCTCCGCGACCGACGCGATCAGCTCCTCGGGAAGCCGTAGGTCATCGACCACGTCCCTGTTGATCGTGCGAACGCCGCCGCTCGCGATCGCGCCCATCGCCAGCTCCTCCTGGCCGGGCAGACCGAGCTTGCGGACGACGAAGACGTCGAGCGGAGCGCGGAGGGCCTGTGCCACCTCGAACGCGACCGGCACGCCGCCACGCGGGAGGCCGAGTACGACGACGTCGTCCCGACCCGCGTAGTCGGTGAGGAGCTCCGCGAGCCGCCGGCCGGCATCGGCCCGGTCGCGGAAACGAGGCTCGCCGGTCCGCTCCACCTTCGGGCTACGAGAGGGCGGGCAGAATCTCGCGCCCGACGAAGCGGACCATCTCCGTGTCCTCGTGGGCGAGGTGCTGGAGATAGACGCGCTCGACACCGGCCTTGGCGAGCACCTGCAGCCGCTCGATCGCCTGCTCGGCCGTCCCGACGAGCCAGCGGTCGGCGCGGCTGTCGACGAGAGCGGCCACGTCGTCGGCAGGATCGAAGAAGCGGTGCTGCACGAGACGAGCCCGCTCGAGGACCTCCGCGCGGTCGGCGCCGACGATCGTCACCGCCATCACCGAGTAACGGAGAGTGTGCGGCGCGCGCCCGGCCCCCTCGCACCCCTCGACCAGCCGCCTGCGGCGCTCGCGCACCTCGTCGAATGTCGCGGCGAGCGTGTTGTACTCGTCGGCGAAGCGCACGGCGAGCGCGATCGACCGAGGCTTCGCCTCGCCGCCCATGATCAGCGGCGGGCGCGGCCGCTGCAACGGCCTCGGCAGCGCGGCGCAGTCCTCGAGCTCGTAGTGGCGGCCCTTGAAGCTGAAGGTCTCCTCGGTCCAGCTCCGGTGGATGATCTCCAGCTGCTCCTCGAGCAGCTCCATCCGCTCGCCGAGACCGGGGAACGGGAAGCCGTACGCGCGGTGCTCGCCCTCGTTCCAGCCGGCCCCGATCCCGAGCTCGACGCGCCCACCGGAAACGTGGTCGACCGTCGCCGCGACCTTCGCCAGCTCCGACGGATGGCGGAAGGTGACTGGCGAGACGAGCGTCCCGAGGCGCACGCGCTTCGTGTGCATCGCGAGCGCGGCGAGCGTCGCCCAGGCGTCCAGCGAGCCGCGGCCCGGACGGCCGGACGCGTAGTGGTCGGAGCGGAAGAAGGCGTCCAGTCCCGACTCCTCCGCCGCGGTGGCGAGCGCGAGCCATTGCTCCCAGGTCACGTCCTCCTGACCCTCGACCATCAGCCGGAGTTCCACTAGCCCTACCTCGTGGGGTGAGGGACAGGCCTCAAGAGGCCTGTCCCTCGGTCTCAGCTAACCCATGGCGGTGGATCACAGCATCGGTATCTGCCGCTGCACGAGCGGCTCGATCCGGTCGAGGATCTCGCCGAGGCTCGGGCCTGTCGCGGTGATCCCGTGGTTGCGCAGGCCGATCACGGCGTTCCCCGGATCGGGCTCGCGCGCGAGTAACTCCGCGACGTTCGTCGCGAGCTCATGCGTCCCGCACGGGAAGTTGATCTCCGTCGCGTGGATCCCCTCGACCCAGGCGTGCACGTGCAGGATCGCGCCGACGTCGGGATGGGCCTGGTAGATCATCCAGTGCTCGATCGCGTCGACCGAGACCCGCCTCGGCTCGACGCCGGGCGGCACGCTCAGGATCATCTTGCCGCCGGCCTCGTCGTAGCCGCTGACGAGCAGGATGTCGCGGCCGGGCGTCTCGAGCTTCGACTTGTCGACGCCGCTCGCGCTCATCCAGAAGCGCGTCTCGTCCTTGCGCGCCGAGAGGTTCCCGTACGAGAGGCCGCCGATCCCGTAGAGCCGCTTCACGTGCCTGAGGTCCTGCTCGTTCAGCAGATCCTCGATCGGGAACGGCGAAGGCAGCAGGTCGAGGTCGCCCATCCGCGCTCCGGCCTCGATGATCGACTCGCTGATCTCGTCGCCGTCCCAGAGCTCGGGCTCGAGGTCGGTGCGGAACTCGTTGTCGATCACGAGCCGCGAGCGGGCGAGCGGGTCGAGCCGCTCGACGACACCTGCGGCGAGCTCCTGCTCGTCGGTCGACTCGACGCCGTAGTGACCGCGCTCCATGGTCGTGAACCACGCGCCCTCGCCCTCGACGTAACAGAGGACGAGGTTGGCAAGCGCACGCACGAGCATCGGGTAGTCCTCGACGAGGCCGTGGCTGGCGCGCTCGTAGACGGCGACGACGAAGGTGCCGCGCGACCCGCGCCGGAACGGCTTCGGATCGTTCTCGTCGACGAGATTCAGGACGAGGTTCGCCTCACGCGGATCGTCGGTGCGCTCGTAGCCGCCGGCAGCGAGCTTCTTGTCGACGAGATCGACGAAGCGGGCGAGCGAGTCCGATGTTGCCTGACCTACGAGCGCATAGTCCAAGAGCCGTTCCTTCAGTCGAGGTGAACGAGCACGACGCCGAGCACGGGCACGGCAATCGTAAACGCAAAGCTAAACCAGCCGACGACGATCAGCCGGCGCCGCAGCGTCGGCTGCCTGCCTTCGCGCAGTTGCCGGCCGAGCGCCGGCGCGAGCACGAAGTCGTGGAACCCGGCGGTGACGACAAGTGCCCCGACGAGGACGACCTTCGCCGTGAAGACCGGGCGGAAGGAGCCGTGGAAGTCCGCTTCCAGCGCGTTGCCGACTCCGGTTGCGATCGCGACGCCGAGCGCCCCCCAGCCGATCGGCCGCCAGCGCCGCCCGAGCCGGCGGATCGCCGCCGCGCGCTCTGGCCCCTCGAGCGTCCGCAGCACCGGGATCCCGACGAAGACCAGCACGACGCTGCCGCCGACCCAGACCATCGCGGCGAGCGTGTGCACGACGCTCAGGGCGGTGTCCACCGCCCCATCCTAGGATCCGCCGGTGCTTCCTCTGCTTCTCGCGGCGGTGGTCGGCTTCCCGAGCCACGCGATCGTCGTGAACGAGAGCGTCGCCGGGATCAGCCTCGGCATGACCCGCGCGCAGGTCGTGTCCCGGCTGGGCGTGCCGCAGAAGGACACCTTCGGCGTGCTCGCCTACGCCCCCGAGAGCGGCTTCACGGTCTTCCTGGAGAAGGGTCGCGTCCGCTGGGTGCTCGTTGGCCTCCCTGGCTTCTGCACCTTCGACCGGATCTGCACCGGCGCTGCCGGGGGCCTCGCTCGCCTGAAACGGCGCTATGGCTCGTCGCTCCACGAGTACAAGACGGAGGTCTCGGCGCACGGCTACCTCGTGCTCGGACACGGGGTCTTCACGAATTTCGAGGTAGCCGGCGTCGTCGTGACGAAGGTGACCGTCTCGAAGTGCACGCCTGCGATCTGCAACGGAACCGGTTAGCAGCCGTCCGCGATCTCGCCTACCCTGAAGCGGGGTCCTCTACGGCTGTGGCCGTCTCGTACCGACAAAGAACCTGATGATCAGACTCGAGCGCCACGAGAAGGGCCCGCGCGTCCGCGTGCTGGGCCAGCGCGTCCACGAATGCCATCTCGGGATGGCCGTGCTCGCCGGCGCGCTCCTAGGCCGCTTCCTCGGCCTCTGGCACGACGATCTCGCGACAAGTCTCGGTGCCGCGATCGGCATCTGGCTGATCCTCAAGGACCTGCGTGACCTGATTCCGCGCCATCGCGACACCGCGTCGTGGCGGGTCGGCTTCCACCGCCGCACCGCGCCCCTACGAGCGATGCGCCGAGCCGACGGCCTGCCGGCGCTCGCCGGGGGTGCAACCTTCGTTCTCGGCCTCGTCAACCTGCTCTCTGCGCTGACGCCCGACGTCGCCTGGCGAGACCATCTGCTGCTCCAGATCGAGCCGGTCGAGACGGTGCCCGTCTTCCACACCTTGGCCGTCCCGACGAGCGTCGCGCTGATGGTGACCGCGATGTACCTCCAACGCCGAAGGCGGCGAGCGGTCTACGTCTCGATTGCCCTGCTCGCACTGCTCGGCGCGTTCAGCGTGCTGAAGGGCCTGGACTTCGAGGAGGCCATTCTGTCGTGGCTGGCCGCGGCCGGGCTCTGGCTCGGACGTGACGCCTTCTGCGTGCGGCACGGCCGTCTGCGCAAGCGAGCGTTCGGGATCGTCGCGGTCGCCGGCGGCACCGCGCTGCTGACGAGCCTCGCCGCGTGGGTGATGGCAGGCCGGCCCGGCGGGCCGCTCGTCACCTTCCACGAGGCCTTCGCCCTCCTCACGTGGACGGAGCCGGCGATCGGCTTCCCCCACTCCCTCGCTTGGCTCCCCTCCGCAACCGGCCTGCTCGGACTCCTGGCGATCGTCGGCGGCGCCTGGATCGCGTTCCGGCCGCTGGAGCCGCCGAACGAGCTGCCCGGCGCGGGCGAGCGACAGGCGGCACTGGAGCTCGTGCGCGCCCACGGGCGCGACACGCTCGCGTTCTTCAAGCTCCGCAAGGACGTCCACTACCTGTTCAGCTCGTGCAGCAGCGCGTTCCTCGCGTACAGGATCGAGAACGGCGTGCTGCTCGTCTCGGGCGACCCGGTCGGGCCGGCGGCGGCGCTCCCCGAGCTCGTGCGCGAGACCTGCGCGTTCGCCGAGACGCGCGGCCTGCGGGTCGGTGCGGTCGGCGCGAGCGAGCTGCTCGTCGGGCTCTGGCGCAAAGCCGGTCTCCGTTCCCTCTACGTCGGCGACGAGGCGATCGTCGACACCGGCGAGTTCTCGCTCGAGGGCCGCGCGATCCGGAAGGTCCGGCAATCGGTCGCCCGCCTGGAGAAGGCCGGCTTTTCCTCCTCGATCCACGAGCTGGACTCGATCGACGCCTCGACGCTCGTCGAGCTCGAGCACGTGGCAGAGCGCTGGCGTGACGGCGCCTGCGAGCGCGGCTTCTCGATGGCGATGGACTCGCTCCGCGGCGAGCATCAGGAGGACAGCGTCGTCATCCTCGCGCGCGACGAGGAAGGCACCGTGCGCGCGTTCCTCCACTTCGTCCCGACGAACGACCGGAAGGCGATGTCGCTCTCCCTGATGTGCCGCGAGCGCGCGACGCCGAACGGGCTGACCGAGTACCTCGTCGTCCAGGCGATCGAGCTCCTGCGGGTGCGCGGTATCGAGGAGCTCTCCCTGAACTTCGCAGCCTTCGCGCGGCTGCTCGACCGGCCGAGCGGCCGCCTCGAGCGCGTCCTCGGCCGGGTCGTCTCGCTCGGCAACCCGTTCTTCCAGATCGAGAGCCTCTACCGCTTCAACGCCAAGTTCTTCCCGCGCTGGGAGCCGCGCTACCTGATCTACGAGGGACGCCGTGGCCTGCTGCGCACCGGTCTGGCTGCTCTCGTCGTCGAAGGCCAGCTGCAGATCCCGCTTCCCTAGCTGCGACGATGCGCCGCATGCCGACTCCCGGCATGCCCCGCAAGGACCGCCTCGTGCCGGCGCTGTTCGTCCTGGTCGGGATCGGGCTGCTGCCCTGGACGCTCTATCTGGCCGTCGCGCTGCCGTCTCACCACCGCACGCCGCACTGGGACGTGACCTGGGCGGGGTTCGACGTGATGCTGATGATCGCGCTCGTGACGACAGCGGTCGCCGCGCTACGCCACTCGCACCTGCTGCCGGTCGCGGCGGGAACGGCCGGCGGGCTGCTCCTGGCCGACGCCTGGTTCGACTGCCTGACCGCGGGTGGCGGCGGCGACCTCGCGCTGGCGCTCGGGCTCGCGTTCGGCGTCGAGCTACCGCTCGCGGCTCTCTGCCTCTGGATCGTGCTCGACAAGGAGACGTTCTACAAGGCGGCGGACCGGCTCCTCGACTAGAGAAGCGCCTGCAGCATGCGGGCGTTCTGCGCGGCCTGGGCGACCGTGCTGCCGTCCTGCCAGGTCGACCAGCGGGTTGTTGTTGAAGACGGCGTAAACCTCCTCGGCACCCGACGCGAGCTCCCGAAGCGGCGCGACCCATTCGCGCAGCTCGTCCTCCGAGTAGAGGTAGTCGAAGCGGTCGGAGGCGGCGCCGCCGCGCACGTTCCAGGTCGCCGCGTTGCGGCCGTGGAGCCGCACGTAGACGACAGGGCTGGTTCGTGCGACCACCGTCGGGATCACGTTCTTCGCCTCCGTCTCCGGAGCGTCGACGACGACGTTGGCGAAGCCCCGCTCCTCGAGCCAGGCCAGCGTCTCGGCGCGATGTTCGTCGTCGAACCAGGAGCGATGACGGAACTCGACGAGCAGCGTCTCGCCGGAGAGCTGCCCCTGCGCCCACTCCAGGTACTCGAACGACTGCGGCTTCGGCACGAAGTACGGGGGCATCTGGAAGAGGATCCCGCCGAGCTTGCATGCCGCCCGCATCGGTTCGAGCGCCTCGCTGAACTGGCGGAAGACCTCGGCGCGCCACTCGCGCGAGGGCCGCTCGACCCGCCCGCGCTCGTCGACCGGGACGTCGCGCAGCTCCTCCGGCAGCACTTCGAGCTTCACCGGGTGCCGCGTCATCGGCGCGAAGGCCTTGATGTGGAAGACGAACCCCTCCGGAGTCCGGTCGGCCCAGTTCGCGACCATCTCCTCGCCCGGGAGCCGGTAGAAGGTCGAGTCGATCTCGACGGTGTCGAAGTGCTCGGCGTAGTAGCGAAGCCGCGCCTCACCGCTGCGCATGCCCTTGGGATAGAAGTACTTGACGAGCGCGTCGTCGGCGAACGAGCAGGTGCCGATCCGGATCCGCGCGGCCACCGCTCAGCCCGCGACTGCGGGTGCCAGCCCGAGAACGGCCTTCAGCGAGGCGTCCAGGATCTCGACCGCGAGGTCGATCTCCGCCTCGGTCACGTTCAGCGGCGGCGCCAGGCGGAAGCAGTTCGTGATCGAGCCGGAACGGACGATGTTCATCGAGAGGCCGCGGTCGAGGCACTCCGCGGTGACCGCCGAGCCGAGCTCGGAGGCCGGCTCCTTCGTTTCGCGGTCCTTTACCAGCTCGAGCCCGACGAGCAGGCCGCGGCCGCGGACCTCGCCGATCTGCTCGTGCGCGGCCTGCAGCTCCAGCAGGCGCTCGAGCAGGTACTCCCCGCGCACCCGCGCCAGCTCGACGAGGTTCTCCTCGGCGATCACGTCGAGAACGGCCAGACCCGCGGCGGCCGGCAGCGGATCGGAGACGTGCGAGGTGACGTGCAGGAAGCCCTTCGCGACGCAATCCTCCTCGATCGCCGCGCTCGTCAGCGTTGACGCGAGCGGAACGCCGCCGCCGAGCGTCTTCGAGACGGAGACGATGTCCGGGACGACGCCGTACTGCTCGAATGCGAACATCGTCCCGAGCCGGCCGAAGCCGGTCTGCGCCTCGTCGAGCACGAGCAGCATCCCGCGCCGCTCGCAGTGCTCGCGCACGCGGCGGAAGTAGTCGTCGGGCGGGACGATGATGCCGCCCGTCGAGAGCACCGGCTCCGCGATGAACGCCGCCAGCGAGCCGACCGAGGCCTGGTCGAGGAGGTCGAAGCCCACGTCGAGACAGGTGCAGTCGCAGGTCCCGTCGCAGTGGCGCACGGGGCAGCGATATCCATACGGCGCCGGGATCGCATACGACCCCGGCAGCAGCGGGCCGTAGCCGGCGTGGGCCATCGAGAAGTTCACGGAGGCGATCCCGGTCAGCAGCCCGTGGAAGCTGCGCGTCAGCCCGGCGACCTCGAAGCGGCCGGTGTGCAGCTTGGCGAGCTTCAGGGCGACCTCGTTCGCCTCCGAGCCCGTGTTGAGCAGGATCACCTTGTCGAGCGGCTCCGGGAAAAGGCCGGCGAGCCGCTCACCGAGCGCAAGCACGGGCTCCGAGAGCATCCAGGAGTTGAGGTGGACGACCGAGTCGAGCGACTTGCGCATCGCCTCGACGATCCGCGGATGGTTGTGGCCGAGCGTCGAGCAGATCTGGCCAGACGTGAAGTCGAGGATCCGCTTGCCGTCGGTCGTCTCGAGCCACGAGCCCTCGGCGCGCTCGACGACGAGCGGCGCGAAGCCGCCCGCATAACGGATCAGGAAGCGCTCCCGCGGATCGTTCACGGCCCCACCGCAGCGAAGTAGACGGCCGCCTGGTCCTCCTCGCCGTGGCCGAGCTCGACCGCCCGCTCGAACTGGGCGCGCAGCGTCCGCGTCACCGCGGCGGGAAGCCCTTCGGCTGCCTCGAGGACGAGGTCGAGGTCCTTCAGCGCGAGCCGCAGCGAGAAGCTCGGCTCGAAGTCGCCACGGAGGATCGCGTCGCCCTTCAGGTGCAGGTACGGCGTGTCGATCTGGCTACCCGCCAGCGTGTCGAGGAAGAGCTGCGGATCGAGCCCGAGCTTCTCGGCGAGCGCGATTCCCTCGGCGACGCCGCCGACGATAGTGATCACCCAGTTGTTCACGACGAGCTTCAGCCGTTGGGCATCGCCGGGGCGCTCGCTGACCCAGATGGTTCGGCTGCCGACCGCGCGAAAGACCTCCTCAGCCCGTGCGCGCGACTCCGGCGGCCCGGCCGCGATCACCGTCAGCTGCCCCTTCTCCGCCGGGACCTTCGTCCCGAGCACGGGCGCGTCGCCGTGGCGCGCCGCAAGCCGCTCGGTCGCCTCGATCCCGACCGTCGCCATCTGGACCCACAGCAGGTCGTCGCGGAGGGCGCCTTCGACGGCGGCTTCGGTTGCGGCGCCGTCGGCGAGCATCGTCACGAGCACCTGCACCTCGGCGTCGGGAGCCGCCTCCGCGGGGGTCGCACAGACGTGCGCTCCCAGCCCCTCCGCCCGCTCGCCCGTCCGGTTCCAAGCATGCACCTCGTGCCCGGCCGCTACGAGATTGCGGACCATCGGCGCGCCCATCGAGCCCGTGCCGAGGAACGCGACCCGCACGTGCTAGCGGCGCTTCGCGCGCTTCGTCTGCCGCTCCGCGGCGCGCCGCAGCGTGCGGCTCTGCTGGACGACCTCGGTCGCCTCCGGTCCCTGCTCGAGCGCGGACTCGAGCATCGCCATCCGCCTCGGCGGCGGCACCGACTGGAGCGCCGCCTGCAGCTGGCGCAGCTCCGGCTCGAGCTTCTCGCGTGGCGTGTCGTCGATGTGCTTCAGCAGCCGCTTGAGATACATGCGCCGCAGGAAGCCGAAGTTCATCAGCTTCCGCGCGAACGCGGCGCGGAGCTTCGGCTCCTTCCGCGGCTTGCTCGCCTTCTTCAAGCGCCGCTTCTCGAGCCGCGCCTGCTGGCGCGCCTTCTTGCGCGGAACCTCCTTGACCTTTGTCTGCTTCGTGCGCGCCATCGCCCGGCACGATATCGGCCCGAAGGGCCAAGTCCCAGGGTCTGTCCTAGGACTGACCCTGGTGTATGCGCGGAGGGTCAATAGACCGGCCTCGCGGGGAGAGGATCGCTCGGCCGGCTGTCCCACCCTCCGCGCGCTGCTCAGTTCGCCGCGGGCCAGAGCGATCCTTGCCAGTCAGGACAACGACACTCGGCGGATAGGGTCCCGAACCATGAACCAGGACAACGTCGAGCTCGTCGTCAAGGGGTACCGCGCCTTCCTCGCCGGGGATTTCGAGCGCCTTGTCGAGATGCTCGATCCGGAGGTCCAGTGGAACGGGATCGACGTGGGGCCCTTCGACCCGGGCGACCGCGGCGAGGTGATGCACGTGCTGGCCGAGCGCTTCTCGGACGGCTTCAGGATCGAGCTCGAGCGCGCGATCGGCGTCGGCGACCAGGTTGTCGTGAGCTTTCGCGCAGCCGGCGTCGAGCGCGATCCCGCCGACGATCGACCCCTGCAGACGCGCCGCTACTTCACGGTCGGCCGCTACTTCGCGGTCGTGACGATCAACGAGGGCCGCGTCGTCCGCGTCGAGGACTACCCACACCTGACCGCCGCGCTCGAAGCCGTCGGTCTCGACGCCTCAGAGCACACTTAGCGCCGCCGACACTTGCAGGGGCGTCGTCGGGGCTTTACGGTCTCGCACATGTCGGCTCGGCTGTTCGCGATCGTCGGCGCACTGATGCTGGTCGGCGCCGGGACTGCGACGAGCGGTACCACGCTGCCGCGCTACGACTTCTCCTTCAGCGTGGCCATGAAGCCCGGCGACACGACCAGCGGCTTCGCACGCGTCGTCGTCAACGGCAGCGGCTCGGGCTCCTTCCAAATCTGGCACCGCCAGGTCGACCGTGACAGCACGATCTTCTGGCACCTCAAGAACGCGAAGGGGAGCGTCTCACTCTCGGCGGGAGGACACGTGTTCCTCAGCGCCGAGGTGGTGGGCGGCACCTTCGGAACCGAGAAAGTGACCGGTGGCCTGCTGCGCTCGACGCTCCTGACGCTCAAGATCACCAGCTCGACCCGCTTTCGCTGCGCGAAGCCCGACGCGACACTGGGACTGAACGACTCCCCGCAGCTGAAGGGCAACCAGGATTCGTTGAGCTTCGACGCCTGCGGTGCGCAACTTCGGTGGGACGCTGTCCCACCCGGACTCGTCGTTCACGTCGCCCGCGCCTGAGCTCGATTCCCCGCGGCCGTCTTGTGCCCGCTATTGAGATGCTCTAGCCTCCCAGTCGATTCATTCGAGGGGAAGGGAGAGGTGGGTATGAGGGTCACGACGATCACGGGAGCCCTGGCGCTTCTTGCAACGGTTTTTGCGATCTCAGCGGCAGCGGCCCCCCCACCGCTGGTCGTGGACGACAACGGCGTCCAGTGTCCGAACGCCGGTTACACCACGATTCAAGGTGCAGTCGCCGCTGCCCCGTCGGGCGCGACGATCACCGTTTGCCCCGGGAACTACTACGGCGCGGTCTCGGTCGACAAGCCGCTCAGGCTCGTCGGGCCCGAGAACAGCGCCTACGCCCAGTCGAACTGCATGACGAGCAACGGCGACGATGACACGAAGGACGCGATCGTGCACGGGGGCGCCTCGACGCCCGGGTTCATCGTGAACTCGGACGGCGTGAGGATCTCGGGGTTCACGATCCGCGACGCATCGGGGGATGCCGGGATCCGCTCGTACCATCATCAGGGCGTCTGGCTGTCGAGCAACATCGTCGAGGAGAACACCATCGGCATCGCGATCAGCGGCGGCAGCAGCAGCTCCGGCAACCTGATTCAGCGGAACTGCATCCGCAACAACAACGTGAGCGGCAGCTCCGCCGGCACGGGCATCTACTCCGACGGCGGGCTCAAGTACCTGACCGTCTCGAGGAACACGTTCACCGGCCAGCAGAACGGCGGCATCCTTCTGCTCGCGCCGTCGAACCTCGCGAATCAGCACATCACGATCACGCGCAACTCGAGCGTGAACGACGCGTCGTTCATCTTCGCGAACATGACGGACTCGTCCGTCAACCGGAATACGATGTCGACGATCAGCGGCAGCGGCATGTACTTCGCCGGCGGGGACATCAGCGACGACGTCTCCTTCAACTCGATCAACGGCTGCGACTACACGGGGTTGAACTTCAGCTTCAGCCCCGTCAGCGGCGGCGGCTCGTACGACGTGACGCTGCCGAACGCGGCGGGCAACGTCGTCGGGAACACCGTCTCGAGCTGTGCCGACGCCGGTATCCGGGTCCGCTTCGGAGCCGTGAACTTCTACGTCTACACGAACACCGTCAGCGGCAACGGCGACGGAATCGCCGTCGAGGACAACAGCACCCACAACACCGTGCGCCAGAACATCAGCACCAACAACACGAACGACGGCTTCTTCGCGGACACCGATTCGTCGCAGAATCTCTTCTTCCGCAACACCGCGAACGGCAACGCCAATCGCGACTGCGAGGACATCTCCACCGGCTCGGGGACCGCGGGCACCGCGAACACGTGGACTCGCAACAAGGGAATGACCGCGTCACCAACGGGAATCTGCACCCCGAGAGGACGCTAGCTCGAAGACCAGGTGGGGTCGGGAGGCTCGGTTTGTCCCCCGCAGCGCACCCAGTAGTAGTTGTAGTCGGTCGGCTTGTTGCTCCAGTTGCCCTTGTCGCTGCCGAGCTTCTGGTCCTCCTGAAGGCGTGCCGCTGATCGTCGGCGTCGACGTGTTCGAACACCGGCACCGAGGGTCGCTCCGAAGAGCGTCCCGCGTTTTTTGGCAGAACGAGACATCGTTACTCCTTCTCGTTGATCCTGCTCATGCTTCGGGCGGTGAAGGACTGCTCCGACCCGGTTGCTGAGGGTGGATCTGCGTGACGCCGGTTGCTTTGACGTCGTTGAGACGCGGAGCCGCTTCGTTACGGTTCGCACAAGCACTGTATCCGAGAATTGGCTAGAGTCGCGGTCCCTGCCCTGCCCCTGCATGTGACCGGCGAAGAAACCGTCCATCTGCGTGTCCTGATCGCGAACGAGCGGAAGGACCGCCTCGAGCTCCTTGCCCAAGTGGTCGCGGGTCTGGGCCACGAGGTGATCGCCCGCGAGATCGACGTGCGCGAAGTGGGTGCGGTGACCGCGAGAGAACGCCCCGATGTCGCGCTGGTCGGCCTCGGGCTCAGCTCCGACCATGCGCTCGAGCTGATCAAGGAGATCGTCCACGAGTCGTCCTGCCCGGTGATCGCCCTGCTTGCTGCCGGAGACCCCGCGTATATTCGCGAGGCGGCCAAGCGCGGCGTCTTTGCCTACATCATCGATACGAGTCCCGAGGAGCTGCAGAGCGCGATCGACATCACGCTCCAACGCTTCCACGAGTACAACAATCTCCGGGGCGCGTTCGGCCGCAGGGCGCTGATCGAGCAGGCGAAAGGGATCCTCATGGCGCGCCACGCGGTCGACCACGAGCGGGCCTACGGGATGCTCAAGTCGCATTCCCAGCACAACGGCCGCAAGCTGATCGAGGTCGCCGAGGCGATCGTCGACAGCCACCTCCTGCTACTTCCGCATCAGAATTCCGACGTGCCGGCGCAAGTGCGCTAGACTCTTTCGTGCGGGCCGTAACGATCGGCTCGCATCCACCTCAGCGATTGCCTCAGAAACCGGCATCGCGTAGATCCACCCTCAGCAACCGGGTCGGAGCTGTTCTCCGCCGACCGAAGCTGGAGGGAACGAGATGGAGATGCGGATCGTGGTGGCAGATGCGGGAAGCGCGACCGCGCTGGCCGGCCGGTTGACGACGGCTTTCGGCGCGGATCGGATCACAGTGCTCGGCGACCGCCCCGAGGTCGACGTCCGGGTGGAGGGGGAATCCGACCGGACGGTGATCGGCGTCCTCGAGACGGTCGAGCGCTGGCTCGACCAGACCACGGCCGGCTCGGCGGAGATGTGGCTCGGGGGGAACTCGTACCGAGTCGCCCGCTGGGTTCCCATCGAAGCTTCTCAATGACCACCGTCCAGTACCTGCGCGAGCCGGACGTCGAGCAGGAGATCCGCCGTCCTCGCGTGCTCGTCGTCGACGACGACCCCGCGATCCGGCTGCTCTATGCCATCAACCTCGAGCTCGCCGGCTTCGAGGTGCTCGCGGCCGAAGACGGACAGCGCGGCCTCGAGAGCGCGGTCAACGAGCTGCCCGACCTCGTGTTACTGGACATCGGCATGCCCCGCCTGGACGGATTCGGGCTCGCCGAGCAGCTGCAGCGAGACTCGCGCACTCGCCCGATCCCGTTCATCTTCGTCAGCGGCGAATCGGCTCCGATGAGTCGGGCACGCGCTCAGCTGCTCGGAGCGCTCGACTACGTGACGAAGCCTTTCGATCCGCACGCGCTCGTTTCGCTCGTCACCGGCGCCCTCGCCGGCAACGGCGCGCCCGGTCACTGACCAGGTCGGCTATGGTGGTCGAGCGCACAGACGCCTAGCGCGGAAGCCGGCAAGGCTTCCATTCCTGGCCTGAGCGCACCGGAGAGCTCGTTTCGAGCTCTCGCCTGATCACAGACGTTAGGAGCACTTATGCATGCGACCCTTCGCCAGTACGAGGGCATCGACCAGACCCGTGTCGCCGAGCTCAAGAAGAGCATCGACGAGAACCTCGCGCCTCAACTGAGCAACCTGCCCGGCTTCGCCGGCTACTACGTGATCGAGTCGGGGAACGGCGTCTTCACGTCGCTCGGCCTGTTCGAGGAGCCGGCTCAGGGCGAGGAGTCAAGCCGTGTCGCAGCCAACTGGGTGCGCGACCAGAAGCTCGAGGGCATCCTGCCGACACCGCCCAAGGTCACGAGCGGTGCAGTCCTCACGAGCAAGCTGAAGAACGGCGTCGTTTCGGCGTAGCTGCCCGGCACGACCGCTTCGCGAGAAGGCCCTGGAAGGGGCCTTCTCGCGTAAGAGTCACTTTCAAAATGACTCACGCGCTGATGGGGCGCGGTGGGCGGTGCAGGGCAAGGACGCAGGGAGCGCGCGTATCGGTCGAGATACGGGCGCGACTGAGGACGCCGCTATGCGCCGTCCAGCGCGGCCCAGCGGCCCGTGCTCATTTTGAGAGGGGCCCTAAGGCAGCGTGTCGAGCAGGTTCTCGAGCGCGGAGCCGAGCGCGTTGGCGTCGCTCAAGCGGAGGTAGTACTGGTTGCCGGGGCCGCTCGTGAAGGTGTTGCCGCCCTGGCTGTCGACCGCGTTCTTCCCCGGTCCCACCTCGGTTAGCAGAGGGTCGGCAGGGCGAATCGCGTGGTACACGGCGGTCAGGTCGTACGAGTAGTACCAGTTGCCCGGCCTGACGAAGGCCTCGTAGGAGACCCGCACCGGCGAGGCTGCGGGATGCACAGAGGAGATCGTCTGCCCGGTGTGGACCACGTCTCCCACCTCGTAGCCCGACCAGACCAGCTTCGTGGGCCAGTTGTTGGCGACGTTCTGCGCCGCGGCAGGATTGCCTCTCAGGTTGTTCTCGCCGGGACGGTTCGGATAGCCGCCGCCCATCACGACGAGCATCTTCACCTTCTTGGCGATCAGGTCGCGGCCGCTGAGCGGGCTGATCGAGTCGGCCGGCGAGTTCAGCAGCGCCGAGAGGTTCTCCAGGTAGCCGGTGCTCTCCATGACGACACTGCCGTCGGCCTGGCCGGCGAGCGCTCGCCGGTAGACGTTGACCGCGGAGTCGGGACTGGGCGTGGATGGCGCGACGAGGTTTGCGCAGGGCCCGACAAAGTCGGGGCTGTTGACCTCGCTGCCGTTGGCGGGCAGGTCGCTGCCGATCGGGACGCTGGGTGACTTGTAGAACTGCGCGATCGCCGCTGCGCACTTCCAGGAATTGGGCGCAACGCCGGGCCGGTCGGTGCGCGTGTCCACCCCGATGGCGATGACCTTTGCCTCGTTCTTGAGCTGAAGAGCGAAGGCGACCGCCAGCGCGCCGACGTCGTCGACGCTGCTGAAGATGTCGGTGTCGATCGTCACCGGCACCGGGCCACTCGCCGGCGCTGCCGATGCGCGGAGTGCGGTGAGGTTGGCGATCGTGTAGTCCTGGGTGGCCGACGCGGTCACGGTCTTCGCGCCGGTGCTACCCGGACTCGCCTGGATCGCGTAGTCGATGCTGCCCGAGCGGCTGCCCCCGTTAGAGACATCCCCGATCTCGGTCATCCCCGACGGCGGAGACCAGCTGCCGCTCGTCGCGTAGTTGCGATGGCCATACGAGCTCGCGAGCAGCAATTCGCCCGGCCTGGCCGTGGTCAGCGACGGCGTCGTCGCCGAGTTCGTGTTCAGCAGCGCCTGACCGGCCGAGGTGTCGATCGGGTTGCTCGGATCGACGCCCGAGAACGCCGCCAAGAACATCGCGCCGCCCACATTGACGCTCGCCGTCCACGTGTAGCTGCTTTCCCCCGCCGCGAACACGTGCCGGTACACGGCAAGCGAGTCGACCGAAGCCCGATCCGTCCGCGAAACGAGCGTCCAGCCCGCGGGCGCGCTCAGCGTCGGCTGAACCGAAGCACTCGTCGCCCCGAACCCGATCGAAGCGATCAGCAAATCCCCCGCCTGCGCCCCAGCCGGCACCGACAAGCGCACACTCTGCGTCGACTCCGACGAATAACTCACCGACGAGACACCGTGGGGAACGATTGTCCCCGGCGCAGGCGGCGGTGGCGCCGCGGCTGCGCGCAGCGCGGTGAGATTGGCGATCGTGTACTCCTGGCCGGCAGCGGCGGTCGCGGTCTTCGCGCCGGTGCTGCCCGCGCTCGCCTGGATCGCGTAGTCGATGCTCCCCGAGCGGCTGCCCCCGTTGGAGACGTCGCCGATCTCGGTCATCCCCGACGGCGGCGTCCAGCTACCGCCGGTCGCGAAGTTGCGGTGACCGTAGAAGCTCGAGAGCAGAAGCTCGCCGGGCGCCGCAGTGGTCAGCGAGGGAGTCGTCGCCGAGCTCGTGTTGAGCAGCACCTGACCCGACGAGGCATCGACCGGATTGCTCGCATCCACGCCCGAGAACGCCGCCAGGAACAGGGCTCCACCGACGTAAACGTTCGTCGTCCAGGTGTAGCTGCTCTCCCCCGCCGCGAACACGTGCCGGTACACGGCAAGCGAGTCGACCGCACCCCTGTCGGTGCGCGAGACGAGCGCCCAGCCCGCGGGCGCGCTCAGCGTCGGCTGAACGGAAGCGCTCGTCGCCCCGAAGCCGATCGAGGCAACCAGCAAGTCCCCCGCCTGCGCCCCAGCCGGCGCCGACAGCCGCAAGCTCTGCGTCGACTCCGACGAATAGTTCGCCGACGAGATCCCATGAGAAACGATCCCCGCCGCCGCCGGCGCCGGCGCGGCAAAGATCGCCGTCGCGAGCGCACAGACGAAGACGAGCGCACCCGATCTCGCCGAAGGCCGCGTGGACGCACGCAGGCATCGCCGATTGTCCCAAGTCGCCACTCTCACCTCTCCCGCCAGCCAATGTAGTGGAAAACGCAAAACATGCAAGTCCGAATATCAAAACGTGCAAGCCCTCTTCGTAAAGAATGTTGTCCGGCGTGGCGACTGGGATCCGAAGCCGGGCAGCCGGCGAGGCGGGCAAACCGCCGCCCGAGCGGGCGCCCGCCGCGCTCCTCTCCTATGGCACGATGAGCGGCCATGGGGCAGCGCTCCGCACCTGCGCGCGAAGAAAGTCCCGTGTCGCTGGTCTGCCGGACGGCGGAGCAGAAGACGCTCGCACTCGGGCATCTCCTCGGCCCCTGGACCGCGCCGCCCGGTGAGGAGGAGATCGCTCGCTATGCGGTCTGCGAGAGGTGCGGGCGCGCAGTTTACGCGCGGGCCGAAAGCAAGCTCGTAGGGATCGCCGGCCGCGCGTGCGGCGAGCCCTGCGGCCGCTGAGAACCCGTAGCCTCGCCGCACCGACGGGCCTCGGCCGAGCCGATTTTCTCGAGCTGCTGAGCCTCGGCTCGTGTTGACACAGCCGCAATGCGCTGCTAATTACGGTGGATTCGGTGTCCGTTTCGGTCGCCGGGGAGGGAGAGCAATCATGAACCGCCCCGAGGCAGGGGTCTTCAGCGTCGCGTCCTTTACGGGAGTGGAGACTCCCGCGCCCGTCGACGGGCCGCGCGTCAGCGTGGTCATCGCTGCGCTCAACGAGGCACGCAACCTGCCGTACGTCTTCGCAAATCTGCCTCCGGACGTGTTCGAGGTGATCGTCGTCGACGGGGCCTCCACCGACGGGACGATCGACGTCGCCCGGGCGATCCGGCCGGACGTCCGCATCGTGTGCCAGCCGCGACCGGGCAAGGGCAGCGCCCTCATCGCGGGATTCGAGGCGAGCCGCGGCGACATCATCGTGGCCCTCGATGCCGACGGCTCGACCGACGCCTCGGAGATCAGTCGCTTCGTCGCAGCGCTCGAGAACGGCGCGGACTACGCAAAGGGCTCTCGCTTCCTCGACGGCGGCGGCAGCGCGGACATCACTCCGTTGCGGCGCCTCGGCAACAGGGTGCTCCGGACGACCGTCAACATGATGCATGGAACTCGCTTCACCGATCTCTGCTACGGCTACAACGCCTTCTGGCGCTGGTGCCTCCCTCAGCTCGAGCTCGATTGCGACGGCTTCGAAGTCGAGACGGTCATGAACATTCGCGCCGCCCGCGCGCGGCTCAGGGTGGCAGAGGTGCCGAGCTTCGAGTCGAAGCGACTCTACGGACAGAGCAACCTCAGCGTCGTTCGCGACGGCTTCCGGATCCTGCGAACGATTGTGGCCGAGCTTCGGCGGACCGAGAAGACGGTCCGAGGCGGACCGGCCCTGGGGGGGATCGGCGCCTATGCGGCGGTTCGGCCGAACCCGCGTTCACCTTCGTACGAGTGACGCGGATGCAGGTCGTTCCGATCCTGCTCTACCACTCGATTTCCGACGCGCCGTCGGCCGTGATGCGGCGCTTCACGGTCAGTCCCGCGACCTTCCGGCAGCACCTCGAGCTCGTGGCGGAGAGCGGCGTCACCGTGCTTCCGGTCTCCGACTTCGTGGCTCGCCGGGAGAGCGCGACGCTGCCAACGAGGACGGCGGTGATCACGTTCGACGATGGCTTCGCCGACTTCGCCGAGCACGCGCTGCCCGCGCTGCAGGACTTCCCCGCCACGCTCTACGTCACGACGGGGTTCCTCGACGGTTCGGGCCCGGCCCGGCCTCCGGAGGCGACCCTCAGCTGGTCGCAGCTCGGCGAGATCGTTGCGAGCGGGATCGAGATCGGCGCGCACAGCCGGAGCCACTCGTATCTCGACACGCTCTCGGCGGACGCGGCGCGCGAGGAGATCGAGGGCAGCAAGGCGCTGCTCGAGGACAAGCTCGGCCGGTCAGTCCCGAGCTTCGCGTACCCGAACGGCTATTCCAGCCCGGCCGTGCGCCGCCTCGTGCGGGCCGCGGGCTTTCGTTCGGCGTGCGGCGTCCGCAACACGTTCAGCTCGACCGAGGACGACCGCTTCGCCCTCGCCCGCCTGACCGTCAGGAACACGACCACGCCCGAGCAGCTGGCTGGCTGGCTCGCCGGTTCCGGCGCCCCGCAGCCGCGCAGACGCGAACGGCTCGAGACCAGGGCCTGGCGGGCCTACCGCCGTACCAAGGCGCTCGCTGCCGGCGTCCCCGGCTCCGACTTCCGCTGATCGCCGTGCGAAGGGGGCCTGTGCTGCTCGTCGTGCTCGCAGCCGTGCTGTCGGTCTCGGTCGCCGGGGCGCGGACGGACGTGCGCGCACCCTCGATCTACTGGGGCGCGTACGTCGGCGGTGCCCAGTACGGGCTGGCCGACGGCCCCTGGGAGCCTCAGAGCATCCAGCAACTCGAAGCGCATGCCGGGAAGGGGCTCTCGCTGATCGAGTGGGGCCAGTCCTGGTACGAGTGCGGGCACCTGGGCTGCGGCCTCCAGGCCTTCCCGGCCACCTTGTTCGACCAGGTTCGCGCCCACGGCTCGATCCCGGTGCTGAGCTGGGGCTCCGGGCCGGAGCAGAGCCCGGTCGACCAGCCCGCCTACCGCCTGAGCCGGATCGCCGCCGGAGGCTACGACCGCTACATCCGCAGGTGGGCGCAGGCGGCGAAGCGCTGGGGCCACCCGTTTTTCCTCCGCTTTGACTGGGAGATGAACATCCACGACGAGCCCTGGGACGAAGCAGCAAACGGCAACTCGCCGGGCGACTTCGTCCGCATGTGGCGCCACGTCCACGACCTGTTCAAGCGGGTCGGCGCGACCAACGTCACCTGGGTCTGGTGCCCCAACATCGACTTCCCCGGCGAGGTTCGGTTGCGCAGCCTTTACCCGGGCGGCGCCTACGTCGATTGGGTCGGCCTCGACGGCTACAACTGGGGCGACCAGTCGTTCCGCTCCACGGATCACTGGACGCCGTTCGGCGACGTGTTCGCCAGCAGCCTCGGACAGCTCAAAGCGTTCGCGCCGACGAAGCCGGTGATGATCGGGGAGACCGCCTCCTCGGAGCACGGCGGCTCGAAGGCGGCCTGGATCGCCGACGCGCTCGGGACGCTGCCCAGCCGCTTCCCGCAGGTGAGGGCGGTGGTCTGGTTCAACAAGAACTGGGACGGTCAGGACTGGATGATCGAGACGTCGCCTTCCGCGCAGGCGGCGTTCGCCCAGGCGATCCGCTCGCCGTTCTACGCCTCGAACACGTTCGCCCGCGCGTCGCGCGCGCCGATCCGGCCACTCGGCCAGTGAGCGTCCGCGTCACCACGCCCGCGGATCGCGAGGTCTGGCAGGAGGTGCTCGCCGCGGATCCGCTCGGGCTCGTCACGCAGTCGCCGGCCTGGCTCGACTGCCTCTGCGAGACCGCCGGCTACACCGACGCAAGCCGCCTCTACGAGCTGCCCGACGGGCGGCGGCTCGTGCTGCCGCTCGCCAGGCGCGCCGGCACCCAGGCGTCGTTGCCCAACGGCTGGGGTTTCGGAGGGCCGCTCGCCGAGGGCGGGCTCACCCACGCGGACGCTGCCGTCGTTCTGGACGATCTCGCAGGGTCGCGCCAGCTCCGCACATCGCTTCGTCCGAACCCGCTGACGGCGCACCTCTGGGGCTCGGCACGCGGAGTCGCCGCCAAGCCTCGGCTGGCGCATGTGCTCGACCTCGACGGCGGCTTCGAGCGCGTCTGGCAGGAACGCTTCACCGACAACGCGAAGCGGGCCGTCCGCAAGGCGGAGCGCTCGGGATTGAGCGTCGAGTGCGACACGACCGGCAGGCTCGTCCCCGTCTACTACCGGCTCTTCGAGCGCTCGGTCGAGCGCTGGGCGGGTGCGCTGCACGAGCCGCTCTGGCTGGCGCGCATGCGGGCGCGGCGCCGGGATCCCGAGCGGAAGCTCCAGGCGCTGACCGGGGACCTCGGCGTCTCCGCCCGAGTCTGGGTCGCCTCGGTGGACGGCCGGCCGGCCGCCGCGATCCTCGTCCTGCAGGGAGCAAACGCCCACTACACGCGCGGCGCGATGGACCGCGAGCTCGCCGCGCCGACCCGGGCCAATTACCTGCTTCATCGGCTCGCGATCGAGGACGCCTGCGAGTCCGGCTGCCGCGCCTACCACATGGGCGAGAGCGGGACGTCCGGCGGTCTGGCCCGCTTCAAGGAAGCGTTCGGAGCGGAGCCGTTCGCCTACGCCGAGTACTACCTCGAGCGACTCCCGATCACAGCCGCCGACCGCCATGTCCGCGCCGCTGTGAAGCGTGCGATCGGCTTCCGCGAGGCCACCGGGTGACAGGCGAGCGGACCCGGCTTACTGTGGGGAGGAGAGTAGTTCGCCCGATCGGGAGAGGTGTGGGGAGAGAGAGATGGTGACCGAGGATCTCGGCTGGCCGCGCACGGGCGGGCTTTGCCCTGTGCGCTTACTCGAGGTCGAGCTCGGAGAGGGAGTTCCAGCCCTGCCCGCGGCGCCCGGCCCGCGGCGGACGACCGTGCTCGTCCGTCTCCATGGACAACCGCTCGGCATGGTCGAGATCGAGGCGCTCGCGGCCGAGCTTCCGGCAGCCGAGCTCGCGGCCCGGATCACCGACCGGCTCGGCGAGGCGATCGCCAAGCACCTCGAGCAGGACGGGTTGGCGGTTCCGGACGAGCTCGTTGCGGCGGTACCCGAGTGTCTCGTCGAGCGGCGCGCCTTCCTCGAGCGCGCGCCATTCGCCACCGTCGTCGTCGCGACGCGTGACCGCCCCGATCGGCTAGCGGACTGCCTCGAGTCGCTGCTGGCGCTCGAGTACCCCCAGTACGAGGTCGTCGTCGTCGACAACGCCCCGCGGACGGAGGCGGCGGCCGAGCTCGTCCGCGACTCGTTCGCTGCGCGCGGGGTTCGCTACGTCCGCGAGGAGCGGCCAGGGCTCGCCGTCGCGCACAACCGGGGCGTCGAGGAGGCGCGCGGTTCGGTCGTCGCGTTCACCGACGACGACGTCCTCGTCGACCGGCTCTGGCTCCTCGAGCTCGCCCGGGCGTTCGAGGCCGGAGAGAACGTCGGCTGCGTCACGGGGCTGATCCTGCCCAGCGAGCTGGAGACTTCCGCGCAGCTCGTGCTCGAGCACTTCTCGCGGCTCGCCAAGGGCTTCTCCCGGCAGCTCTTCGACACCGGCGCGAACCGGCCGGCGAGCCAGCTTTTCCCCTACGCGGCCGGCCTCTTCGGCTCGGGGGCCAACATGGCGTTCTCCGCCGAGGCGCTGAGGCGGGTCGGCGGTTTCGATCCGGCGACGGGCACGGGGACGCGGGCGCGCGGCGGCGACGACCTCGCCGCGTTCTTCGACGTCGTCTCGCTCGGCTACACGCTGGTCTACGAGCCCGCGGCACTCGTGCGCCACCGGCATGCGAGAGACGCCGACCTGAGGCGGCAGCTCTTCGACTACGGAGCCGGCCTCACGGCGTACCTGACGAGGACCGTCGTCGGCCGCCCGGCTCGCATGCTCGACATCGCCCGCCGCGTTCCGCGCGGGCTCGCCCACGGCCTCGGGCGGCGCTCCACCCGCAACGCAGGCTGGCAGGCACTCGTCCCGCGAGAGCTCGTCCGCGCCGAGCGTCGCGGGATGCTCTACGGCCCGTTCGGCTACCTCGCCGCGCGCTGGGGGCGCCCGTGATCGCGGCCGCGCCGGCTCGTGCGGAGCCGTTCGCCGGCGAGGTCGAGTCGCCCGCGGGGGGGTACAACCTCCTGCGCTCGCTCGACGAGCTCGGCGGCCTCCTGCTGGAGACGATCGCCGGCTCCTACTGGCTCGACGCGTTCCTGCTTGGTGCTGGCATGAGCCAGATCGTCGAGGACGAGCTGCACCCGGATCGGCTGCGCCTCGACGAGACCGCGAAGTTCCTCGGCGCGAGCCGCGCCGGTCGCCTCGTAGCGCGGGTCGCCGACGGTGCGCAACGCGCCGGGCAGCTGTTCCTGAACCGCGACCTCCTCGCCTGCGAGCGGGAGCTCGCCGCCATCGTCGATTCGCTCGCCGCGGTGGTCGTCGGAGCCCGGGCAGAGAGCTCGCTCCTGCAGCGCGCGGCCGGGCTCGTCGAAGCTCTGGAGCGGCTGCCCGGCTCGGTGCGCTCCTCAGTTCTCCGACTGCCCGCGTGCTTCTTCGACTTCGATCAGCGCCCTGAGGACGCGATCCGGTTGGCGCAGGACTTCGCAGCCCGTTTCCCCGAACGGGAAAGGCGGCTGCTCGTCGTCGGCGTCAGGACGTCGGGCAGCTATCTCGCGCCCCTGCAGGCGGCCTGCCTACGCAATGAGGGCTTCGAGCACGTGGAGGTTCTGACCGCGCGTCCGGGGCGGCGCTTCATGCGCGCGGAGCGCGCGAGTCTGCGAAGCCTGGCACGCGACCGCGGGATTGCGTTGATCGTGGACGATCCGCCAGGCACCGGCGGCTCGCTCGTCAGGGTCATCCGCTCTCTCGGGCTCCCGTCCGAGTCGGTCGTGCTCCTCCTCCAGCTCTTCGAGGGTCAGGAGCTGCCGCCGGCGCTCGCGAGCTACGCGTCCGTCTGCCTGCCCTGGAGCGAGTGGGCCGTGCACGACCGGCTCGCCCCGTCTACTGCCGCGACGCCGCTGCCTCGCTCGGATGCAGTGGGTCGCGGCCACGCGCGCGCCCTGTTCGGCGTCGGCGACGGACAGGTCGTCCTCGCGAGCGGAGCCGGGCTCGGCTACCTGGGCAGTGCCGCCTCCGCCGTGGCGCGCGCACTGCCCGACCTTCTGCCGGAAGTCCTGGGAGCAGTCGACGGCGTCCTCTGGCGCGAGTGGCTGCCCGACGTGAGGCGATTGGAGGCGAGCGCGGAGGCGGTCGCCGAGTACGTCGCCGCCCGTGCCGAGGCACTGCCCGTGCGCGAGGACTTCAGCCTGCGGCTCGCAGGCGAGCACCCGGCCTGGGAGATCGCGAGCAACCTGCTCACGCGACCCTTCGGGCGCGCTGCTCCCGCCGCGAAGCTGCTCGGAGTCGATGCCGCCGTCAAGCGCATGCTCCGCCTGGACAAGTACTCGCTCGTCGACGGGTGGATGGGGAGCGACCAGTGGTTCGCCCGCGACCGGCCGCTCAAGATCGGCTTCTACGAGCGCTCCTTCTGGCACCTCGGCCTGGCCTGCTTCGACCCGCTGCACGACCTCGCCGGCGCTGCGGCCGGGCGCGACCAGCATTTCGTTCAGGCACTTCAGGGCGCCTACGAAGGGCGCAGCGGAGCGGCGGTCGACCCCGAGCGGTTCCTGCTCTACGAGCTCGCCCACCTCTGGTGCCGCGAGCGGCTCCATCCCGAAGAGGGGCCCGTCGTGCGGAGGGCGCTCGCAGCTGCCGTGCGCCGGTACTTCGCCAGTCGGTTCCTCGACGGGCAGACCGCCCCCGCCGGGCCGGTGTGCGCGCTCGACCTGGACGGCGTCCTCGAGACCGAGCACCTCGGCTTCCCGTCGACGACCCGATCGGGAGCGCTCGCTCTCCGCGCGCTGATCCGCCACGGCTACCGCCCTGTCCTCGCCAGCGGGCGGAGCGCCGAGGAGGTCGCAGACCGCTGCGAGGGGTACGGGCTGCCCGGCGGAGTGGCCGAGTACGGGGGCGCGATCGTGGTCGACGGGGTCGTTCGCAGCCTCCTGACCGATGAGATGACGGCGTCGCTCGAGCGGACGCGCGAGGAGCTGGCCGCGATCGAAGGCGTGCACCTCGACCCGCTGTACCGGCATTCGGTGCGTGCCTACCGGATCGACGGAGGTCGGCGCCGCGGGCTCGACCGGGCGACGATCGCGCGCGTGCTCGCCGGAGCCGTGCAGGCGATCCCGGGCGAAGGGCAGACCGACTTCGTGCCGGTGGGCATCGACAAGGCGACCGGGCTCGAGGCCCTGCTCGCGGAGCTCGGCGAGCCCGAGCTCGCCTTCGCCGTCGGCGACACCTCCGCCGACCTGCCGATGCTGGCGCTGGCCAAGCACGCCGCGGCTCCGCGCCACGCCCGATTCCGCGGCGGCCGCGTTCGCCGGCCCTACCAGGCGGGTCTCGCGCTCGCGGTCGGCGGTCTGCTCGGCCACGCACCAGGCTCCTGCCCGAGCTGCCGCCCCGACCTCGAGCCGCGCACCGAACTGCTGCTGACGATGCTCTCGGCGCAGGAGCGAGGCCCTCGCGGGATCCTCGGCGCAGCGCTCCGACTCCGCAGAGGAGCAGCGTGAACGCGACCGCCGAGGCAATCCGCGGACGTGTGGGCTCGCACGTGCGAGTGCCGATGTTCCGTGACGGCTACGCACTCGTGCTGAGCGGGATGGTCACCGCGGTCCTCGGGGTCGCCTACTGGGTCGTCGCTGCCCACCGCTACTCGGCCGCCGACGTCGGGCTGAACTCCGCGGCTATCTCGGCGATGATGCTGATCGCAGGGATCGCGCAGCTGAATCTCTCCAGTGCGCTCGTCCGCTTCGTCCCGGTCGCAGGCAAGACGACCTTTCGCCTCGTCCTCTTCTCGTACCTGACGAGCGTCGCCGTCGCGGGCGTCCTCGGCGCGGTCTTCCTGCTCGCGGGCCGGCAGGTGCTGCCCTCGCTCGGCCTCGTCGACGAGACCACCGCGCTCGCCGTCCTCTTCGTGGGCTCGACTCTCACCTGGTGCGTATTCGTCCTGCAGGACGCCGTGCTCACCGGCTTGCGGCAGGCCGTTTGGGTGCCGGTCGAGAACGCGTCGTTCTCGCTCGTCAAGCTCGTGCTGCTCGTCGCCTTCGCCTCGGCGTTCCCGCGGCACGGAATCTTCTCGTCCTGGGCGATCGCCGCCGTGGTGACGCTTGTCCCCATCAGCGTGCTGATCTTCACCCGCCTCGTGCCGCGGCATCTCGCCGCCGCGCGCGCGACCGAGGCACCGCCCTCGCTCGGAGACCTGACCCGCTTCGTGGCGCCCGACTACGTAGGGGCTCTCGGCTGGCTCTCGGCGGTGACGGTGATCCCGCTGATCGTCACCGAGCGCATCGGCCCGACTCAGAACGCGTACTTCGCGCTGGCCTGGGTGATCGTGCTGCCGATCTTCTTCGTCAGCGCGAGCATGGGCTCATCGCTCGTCGTCTCCGGCGCTTCGGATCCAGAACTGCTGCCGAGCCATCTGCGGAGGATGCTCCGCCAGACGGCGCTGCTCGTCGTGCCGATGGTCGCGGTCGTCGAGGTGAGCGCTCCCTACCTGCTTCGCATCTTCGGCGCTGCGTACAGCCAGCACGGCACGATCGTGCTGCGGCTACTCGCGCTGGCGGCGGTCCCGAACATCCTCTTCACCCTCGCGATCATGGTGGCCCGGGTGCGGCGGCGAATGGCAACGGTCGTCGCGATTCAGGCCGCCGGTTGCATCGGCGTGCTCGCGCTGACGTGGATTCTCCTGGGCCGATACGGCATCGACGGGGTCGGCTGGGCGTGGCTGATCGCGCAGACGACCGTCGCCGTTGGAGTCGCGGTCTGGGTGCTCCCGCGCCTGCTGCGGCCCGGCCGGGGATCACGCCTGATCCCCGTGTTGGGGCGCTGTCGTGGGGCAATCGACGGCCGGAGGAAGCTCCGTGCGCTTCGACCAGTCCTGGCGGAGATTCTCGATCGGCTCGATGCGACCGGGGCCTCCCCCCACCTCGGTCGCCTGCTTGCTCGGCCCGCGTCCGATTCGATCGTCGTCGTCGCCGGCCCGCCACACGTCGCGATCAAGCTGGCGCACACGGAGGCAGGCTCGAGAAGCCTGAAGCGCGAGCTCGAAGTGATCAGGACGCTGACTGAGGAGCCGCGGCTCGCCGGTTGGCGCGGGCTGCTTCCGACCGTCGTGGCATCGGGCGAGGCAGGCGGTCATACATACCTCGTCGAGCGGGTCACGCCGGGTGTCGACGGCCGCCGCCTGCCGCGGGCGAGAGTGCAAGCGCACGCAGCCGCCTCGATCGGGGAGCTCCACCGCCTGACCGCAACCCAGCGCGTTGTCGACGAACGTCTGTTGGAGCGCTGGGTCGACAAGCCGCTGCGAGTGCTCGAGAGCGTCGTCGAGGCGGACGGCCTCGGCCCCGTCAGGTCGAGGCTCCACGAAAGCCTCGCCGGCAGAACGCTCTCGCTCAGCTGGACCCACGGTGATTTCGTCCCCGGCAACGTGCTGGTCGCCGCCGACGGCTCTTGTGTGACCGGGATCGTCGACTGGGAGAGCGCGATGCCGGACGACCTGCCCGTGCTCGACCTCCTGCAACTAGTGCTCGCGACGCGCCTGCTCGCGGGCGGTCACGAGCTCGGGAGCGTCGTCGCACCGCTGCTCAACGGGACGCGGTTGGACGCCGCCGAGGAGTCGCTCCTCGCCGAGGCGCAGGAGGCCCTGCCGGGCGACCCGATCGATCTCCGCGCGGCCATCCTGCTCTGCTGGCTTCGCCACGTGAGCGCCAACCTGGAGAAGTCGACCCACTACGGGTCGAGCCGTGCCTGGCTCGGGGCGAACGTGACCGCGGTGCTGCGGAAGGTCGCCCGATGACTTGCAGCGTCGTGATCTGCGCCTTTGCCGACGAGCGCTTCGGCCAGCTCATCGCCGCGGTCGAGTCGCTTCGCGCCCAGACCCAGGCACCGGCCGAGGTGATCGTCGTGGTCGACGGCAACCCGGCCCTGCTCGAGCGAGCGCGCCGGGAGCGAGAGGACGCGGTCGTCGTCGCCAACACCGGACCGCCCGGCCTGTCGGGCGCCCGCAACTCGGGGGTCGCCTGCGCTCGCAGTGACATCGTCGCCTTCCTCGACGACGATGCGACCGCGGCTCCCGACTGGCTCGAGCGGCTGACCGGCCCCTACGGCGACGAAGCGGTTGCGGGTGTCGGCGGCTGGGTCGAGCCGGTGTGGGTCGACGGGCGGCCGGGTTGGTTTCCGCAAGAGTTCGACTGGGTCGTGGGGTGCAGCTACCGCGGCCTGCCGCCAGGCCGCGCGCCGGTCCGGAACCTGATCGGGGCGAACATGTCCTTCCGGCGCGAGGTGCTCGCCGAGGTAGGCGGCTTCCGTGCCGACCTCGGGCGAGTCGGAGCGCAGCCGCTCGGGTGCGAGGAGACCGAGCTCTGCCTGCGCATCGCCAACCGCTGGCCGGATCGAGTTCTCCTGTTCGAGCCGAGCGCTCGCGTCTCGCACCGGGTTCCGGCGGAGCGCTCGTCCTGGCGCTACTTCAGAGCCCGCTGCTACGCCGAGGGCCTCTCGAAGGCGACCGTTGCGCGGCTGGCGGGCGCCCGCAAGCTGTCGAGCGAGCGCTCCCACGCGCTGCGCGTCCTCCCGAAGGGCGTTGCGCGCAGCCTCGGAACTGCGGCTGCCGAGCGGAACGGCGACGCGCTCCGGCGTGCCTTCGCAATCGCGGCCGGGCTCGCGATCACGAGCACCGGCTACCTCGTCGGGACCTTCGCGTGAGCCAGCTCGCAGTCGACACCAACGCACTCGGCTACGCGCCGAGAGCCGGCAGCGACCGTTTGCGCGCCGTCACCTTCGAGGCGCTGCTGGCCATGCCGCTCGCCGCGGGGATCGGCCTGTGGGCGGTCTCCCTCCGACACGTCGACCTCGGCCGGATGACCGACCTCGGGCTCATGTCGGTGCTGCCGCCGACGATGTACGCCGCGCTCGGCGCGGTGACCGTCGGCTTCTTCCTCGCGCTCGGCCGCAAGGCGATCCGGGAATGGGTGCTCGGACTCCACGCGGTCGCGCTGATCGCGATCGTCCACGCGACGCCCGCGATCCTCTACGGCACGCTCCGCTACGCCTGGGCCTGGAAGCACGTCGGCATCGTCGACTACATCGGGCGCCACGGGAGCGTCAATCCGGACATCTCGTTCCTCGCCGCCTACCACAACTGGCCCGGCTTCTTCGCACTCGTCGCGCTGTTCACCAAGCTCGCCGGCCTGCACAGCGCGCTCAGCTTCGCCTCGTGGGCGCCGGTCTTCTTCAACCTGCTCTTCCTGGCCGGCCTCGTCGTGCTCTTTCGGGCGCTGACGCCCGATCCGCGCCTGCGCTGGCTTGCTGTCTGGTTCTTCTTCGTCGCCAACTGGATCGGCCAGGACTACTTCTCGCCGCAGGCCTTCACGTACTTCCTCTACCTCGCGCTGCTCGGCGTCTGCCTGACGTGGTTCAAGCTCACGGCTCCGCCCGAATCGACGATCGCCCGCTGGTTGCGCGTGCGCTGGCTGGCCCGGACGTTCCGGCAGCTGCTCGTGCACGCGGATGCGACCACTCCGACCGCGGAACCGGTGACGCCGCTCCAGCGGGTCGCGCTCAGCGCCCTGGCCGTCGGCCTCGTGGCGGTGATCGTCTCGAGTCACCAACTGACGCCGCTGATGGCGCTCCTGGGCTTGACAGGCCTCGTCGTCTGCCAGCGCATCGGCTCGCGGCACCTGCCCCTCCTGGTCACGGTCTCGACCGCCGGCTGGATCGCCTACGCCGCAGTCGGGTTCCTTCGCGGGAACCTCTACTGGGTCGTCGACTCGATCGGGCAGACCTCGAGCAACGTCAACGGCACGCTGATCAACCTCGGGAACGCGAGTCACGGTCAGGTGCTCGTCGCCCACGTCGACCGCGCGCTCACGCTGGGGGTGATCGGTCTCGCCGCGGCCGGTTTCGTGCGCCGGCTCCGCGCCGGTCGCCTGGACCTCGCGGCCGGGCTGCTCGCGATCACCCCGGTCTTCATGCTGCCGGCCAACTCCTACGGCGGGGAGATGCTCTTCCGCGTCTACTTCTTCGCCCTGCCGTTCCTGGCCTTGCTCGCAGCGGGTCTCGTGTTCCCCGCCAATCGAACGCGCCGCGCCTGGCCCGCTGCCTGCTTCGGAGCGGTCATCAGCGGCGTGCTCCTCGTCGGCTTCCTCTTCGCCTACTACGGCAAGGAGCGCCAGAACTACTTCACCAAGGACGAGGTGGCGGCCTCGACCTGGCTTTACCGCTCCGCCCCGCCGGGCTCGCTGATCGCGAGCGGCGTCAACGACTATCCGTGGGCGTTCACGAACTACGAGCGCTATTCGTACTTCGCGATCGGCGAGCAGCGTGTCCCTGTGATGCGGAAGCTGCTCGCGCGCCCCGCCAGGTCGATGGCCGACCTGATCGGTGGCGGGAGCTACCCCGCGGGCTACGTGATCATCACGCGCAGCCAGAAGGCGGCGACGGACGAAACGGGGCTGATGCCTGCTGGCACGTTGGAACGGGTCGAACGGGCCCTCGCCGCCTCTCCTCGCTTCCGCACCGTGTATCGCTCGCACGACACGGCGATCTTCCGCTACCGGGCGAGTACGTCGTGACCGCGGCTCGGCTCTGGCCCGCCGGGGTCGCCGCCTCGACGGCAGCGGCTGTGGCGGCGACTGCCCTGGCGCTCCCCAACCCCGGGCGGGCGGTGCTCGTCTTCTGGTTCCTGCTCGCGTGCCCCGGGCTGGCGATCGTGCCGCTCTTCGGCGTCCGCCGCCGCACCACGGAGCTGATGCTCGCGGTCGCCGCCAGCCTCGTGCTGGACACGCTCGTCGCCGAGACGATGGTGCTGGCGAAGCTCTGGAGCCCGACCGCCGGACTCGCGATCCTGGCTGCGCTGAGCTTCGGCGGAGCAGCCTACCAGCTCAAGAGGCGCGAACGGGACGTCCCGGTCTCGCCGGTCGCCGCCGACCCCGAGCACCACGCCTACCTGCTCGCCCTGCGGCGGTACATCAACGCCGGTGGCCACCCGCCGCCCGAGCTCGACCCGGTCGCCCGGGACGCCTAGACCCCGATCGCGGGCCAGACCACGAGCAGCCCGAGGCTCAGGAGCGCGTGCGCCACGACGACGCCCCAGAGCGCGCCGGTCCTCCGCACGACAAGCGCGAAGGCGAGCCCGACGCCGCCCATGAAGAGCGCGAACTCGGCCGAGAGCGAGCCCGCGTAGGTACTCGCATAGAGCACGCTCGCGAGCAGGAGCCCCGCCGGGCCGAACAGTCGCACGACCACGTCCTGTAGGAGGCGCCGGAAGAGCAGCTCCTCCACCAGCGCGGCGAAGACGAGCAGCAGGAGGCCCGCGAGCACGACTCCGTGCCAGGTGAGAGACGTGAGCGCCCTCGGCCGCAGGATCGCGTACGCCGCCATCCCGAGGGGAATCCCCACGAGCGCGACACCGGCCTGGACCAGCACGCCGCTCCAGTGCGACCGGCGCGGAGGCTTCGGGACCCCCACGGTTCGCGCCGCCAGGACGATCCCCAGCAGCAGCGGCCCGCCGACGAGCGGATACCAGGCGAGCTGAGGCACCTGGCGGAGAGGCAGCGCGACGCTGAGGATCCGCAGCAGCGGCACGAGCACGAGGATCGGCGGCAGCAGGCTGGCGGGCCGCACGAGCCCGAGCACCGACGCATTGATGAGGACGAGCAGGAGGACACCGTCCAGGGCAGCGCCGGCCTCGACGCCGACGAGAGCGCCGAGCACCTCCGCGCCCGCAATCGCCAGGACGAACGCGATCGCCGATACGCGCTCGGTCTCGAGCTTGCCGTCCAGCCCGAGCGCTCGCGTCTCAGGGAGCACTGGCGAGGTGCACGAGGCGAGCGGCGATCACGACCGTGAGCCCGAGCACAAGCGGCCACATGGCGACGGCGAGCACGCGTCGAAGCGCGGACGACCAGAGACCGAACGCCTTGGCGAGCTGCTGCTCGATCACGAGGACGATCAGCACGCCGATCACGACGGCGCCTCCCGCCCCGACTGCGCCGAACGAGCCGGCCGCGTGGACGGCATCGACGATCTTCTGGGTGACGATCGAGGTCACGGATCAGCGCGGCCGGCAGGGCGGGCCCGCTTCGCACTGTAGGAGATCGACCCGTCGGCACCTGTGAGCGGGCCTAACTAAGGCAGGACTGTGGCGCGTCGGTTCTCAATGCGGCCGCCGGACCCGGGCTTCGCCGGGCGGAGGCACGTCGCGCAGAGTCGCGTGTAACTGGTGGGAAGGGGGCACACGGGGGAAACCGGCTGTTTCCCCCGTGAAGCAAGCGAGCGGCGAAGCCGCGAGCGCAGCGTTGGCCCCGGGAGGAGTCGAACCTCCGCGCGCAGCTTCGAAGGCTGCCGCTCTATCCACTGAGCTACGGGGCCGCCCGTTGAGTATGCCGGGGTAGGGTCTCGGCGTGGCTCGCCCGTTGCGCGTCGGCGTGCAGTTGCCCGAGGTCGAATGGAGCCCGTCGTTCGCGGACTACGCAGCGATGGCACGCGCGGCCGAGGAGGTCGGCTTCGACTCGGTCTGGCTCGGCGACCACCTGCTCTACCGCGGCGACGGGCGCGAGGAGCGCGGGCCCTGGGACGCCTGGGTGCTGCTGAGCGCGCTGGCAGCGGTCACCGAGCGGGTCAGCCTCGGGCCGCTCGTCGCTTGCACGGCCTTCCACCCGCCCGGGATCCTGGCCCGGATGGCAGCGGCTCTCACGGAGGTCTCCGGCGGGCGCTTCGTGCTCGGGCTCGGCGCCGGTTGGAACGAGACCGAGTTCCGGGCCTTCGGCCTGCCGTTCGACCACCGGGTCTCCCGGTTCGAGGAAGCCTTCGAGATCATCAGGCGGCTGCTCGGCGGAGAGCACGTCACGCTCGGCGGCCGCTTCCACCAGGCCGAGGACGCCGTGCTCCTGCCCGCGCCGTCACAGCCGACGCCGCTGATGGTCGGCTCGATCGGCCCGCGGATGCTCGAGCTCACGCTCCCCCACGTCCAGAGCTGGAACGCCTGGGCCGATTGGTATGGAAACCGGGCGGAAGGGCTCGCTGCGCTGCAGCAGCAGGTGGACGAGACCGCCGAACGCCTCGGACGCGATCCGCGCGAGATCGAACGCAGCGCCTGCCTCGTTGTGGAGCTCGACCGGCAGGCGCCAGGGCAGCGCCCTCACTCCGGCGTCGAACCCGTGTCCTTGGATCGGGCAGCCGACGAGCTGCGAGCGCTTGCCGAAGCGGGCGCCGACGAAGCGATCCTCGTACTGCGGCCGATCGACGAGACGTCGATCCGCGCTCTCGGCGCGGTTCTCTCGACGCTGGACTAGGGGTGGTGGCGGAGGGGACTCGAACCCCCGATCGCGGCTGTTGCGGAGGGCTAGCCCTCCGCCAGCTCGCGCTTAGGTACACAGGGAGGACGACCCAACCAGCTGACCCTCGCACTGATGCGTGGCTAGACTGGCCGAGCGCGGTGGCGGTAGCTCAGCTGGTAGAGCCCCGGGTTGTGGTCCCGGTGGTCGGGGGTTCGAGTCCCCTCCGCCACCCCACTACTCCAGCGGCGCGTCGTCGAGGTCAAGGATCGCGATCAGTGCGCGACCCTTGACTCTCGATTGCCTGTAACGTGCCCACGGCCCATGGGCAACTTCGGCAAGAACCCCGTCATCCTGATCGCGGCACTGCTCTTCCTGCTGCTCTTCATCGTGCTGCCGCTGATCAACCGCAAGAAGACTTCCAACGGGTTCTCTTCCAAGGATCGCGGAGTGCGGACGCTCGTCGCGCAATCGCTCGTCGACAAGGAAGAGCAGGCGTACAAGGCCGCGCACGGGACGTACACGAGCGAGATCGCCGCGCTCGTCCTGCGCAACTCGGAGCTTCGCGACGACCTGGCGCTGACGCCGGTCGTCATCCAGGCGCTGAGCGGCACGCCGAGCGGCTACTTCGTTCAGCTCACGAGCGACATCGTCAGCCTCGCGGCCACCCGTCAAGGCGGCAAGATGACACTGAACTGCGTGATCATCAAGTCGACCGACGGTGTCGACTGCCCGAACGGCTCGATCACCAGCACCGGGACCGTGGTCTCGACGACACCCACGCCGACGACCACGACGACGACAACCGGCTAGCCCGTTAACACGTAATCACCGCGGTTAGCGAAAGGTCGCTGGTCAAGGTGAACGTGTAGGGATTCGGGTGTGCCCGGGATCGAAGTGAGTGCCCAAGTTCCCGCAGGCGTCTGTGAGGGTGCCGTTCGTGCCGCTCGCAAAGCTCGACGAACAGGTGGAGCCGCTTACGCGAGGCACGGCGAGTCGTGATCCTGCTGCCGTTCCTCGCAGCGCTCGTCGGTGCCAATCCGCCGCAGGTTGCGTTCAAGCAGTTCCCCGGCGGCAAGCAGGCGATCGTGCGGGTCGACCAGGGCGGGAGCAATCCGGTCGAGCTCACCGCAGGCAAGGCGATCCCGTCCGAGTTCGGCGCGTTTTCGTGGTCGTCCGACGGGGCTCAGCTCGTCTACGCGAGCAGCGGTGTCGCGGGGGGCGACCTCTGGGCCGTCGACGCGAACGGGACGGCCGCGACGCGACTCACCGCCGACAGCGGCAACGACGACCCCGCCTGGTCGCCGAAAGGCACGAAGATCGCGTACGTGCACACAGTGTGCGTCGCATCGCCGAACGGAACCTTCGACCTCCAGGAGGACATTTGGCTCGTCGACGCCGATGGGAAGAACCAGCGGCGGCTGACGGCGGACGCAGGCGAGAAGGGTCCGCCATCCTGGTCGCCGGATGGCTCGAAGCTCCTCTTCTGGCGCCTGAGCCCGAGCCCGGCGTTGAAGACCGAGCTCTTCGTGGTGAACGCCGCGACGGGGGCGGTGGTGCTGAGGACCACAGACCGCGGGGGCGCCTGGTCGCCCGACGGGTCGCGTATTGCGGTGCTCAGCGCCAGCGGGATCGACGTGGTCAGTGCGGACGGCTCAGGCCGCCGCACCGTCGCCGGCGGGGGCAGCGACCCGCAGTGGTCGCCCGACGGAACGAAGATCGCCTTCTACCGCACGCACTGTGTGCTGGGCTTCAAGGGTCTCTGCGCGACGATCCTGGCGGCGAGCTACGTCGTGCCGGCCGCCGGAGGGGCGGAAACGCGTCTCACCGGGCCGCTCGGCGGAGGCGCCGGCTCGCAGGTCGACGGCTTCCCCAACGGCTACGACGGCAAGCCGACCTGGTGGCCGAACGGCTCGCGGCTCTTCTTCCAGCGGCAGAACCAGGCGTACGTCATGAACGCCGACGGCACCTGCGAGACGCCCTTCGGCCCACGGAACTTGCTGCTCGGGGATCCGGCGTGGCGTCCCGGCTCCACGCCGTCTTTGGCGACCGCTTCCTGCACCGACCTCCGCGTACGCGCGGTCGCGAGCCGGCACGGCCGCCTCGACGTGACGGTCGAGAACGACGGCAACCAGCAGGCCACCCGCGTCAAGTTGACGATGCGGGTGACGCATGGCAAGGCCACGATCCGACAGCCTGTCCGCTCTCTTGCCACGATCGCGTCGGAGGGCGCGACCCACCTCGTCGTCAGCTACACCGCGAAGCGGGCGACAACAGTGCGGGTCTCGGTGGCGGGCGCCGAGCCGGATTCGGACCCGAGCACGAACTCGGTGGTCGTCTCGCTGCGCTGAGGCCCTGGCTGCGAGTCCAGGCGGACCCGCTCGGTCAGAAAAGTCCGGGGCGGCAGGCTCGGGTCGAGCACCTTGCGAGCGTGCTCCGCTCCGCTCACCGGGAGCCCGGCGGGGTCGAGCAAGCCGATCTGCACGAGCACGCTCGCCTGGTCCCAGTAGATGTGCTCGTGCGCGATCTTGTCCCCGTCGACCTTGACGACGGCCACGACCGCGAGTTCGACGTGTTTTCCGGTCGGCGCCACTCCGGGCAGCAGCCAGTCGATCTCGGTCGTGTGCGTGAACCGGATCACGAGCTCGTCGACGAGCTGATCCGAGCCGATCGTCCGCGAGACGCCCACGATCTCCACGTCGGGCGGGAAGAACTTCCCGACGAGGTGGTCGGCGTAGAAGCTCCGCACGCCGTCTCGGCCGACGCCCCCCGCGAGCACCGGCACGTGGTTCAGGTGCGGGTGGTCGGTCATCGTCGCCATCGTCGTTTCCAGGTCACCTTCGAGCTCGGCCTGCATGTGCCGCTCGAACAGATCGGCGATCGACTGCTGCTCTGGAGTCGGAGAAGCCACGACGGCGATTATCTTCGATTTGCGCCCGGCAGGATTCGAACCTGCGACCCGCGGCTTAGAAGGCCGCCGCTCTTCCGCTGAGCTACGGGCGCCTGGCAGTCAGGGTACTAGCGTCTGACGCCGAAGTCGGCCGTCACGATCGTGACGTCGTAGCCGCCGAACGTGCCGGGGGCTGCGTTCTCGTGGACTGCGGAGAGGCCGATCTCGCGGAAGCTCGGGCGCATCATGTTCTCGCGGTGCCCCGGGCTGTTCCACCACATGGTCACCGCGCCCTGCGCATCGAGCGACCCGGACGACCAGAGCAGGTTCTCGCCGATCTGCCAGTACCCATAGCCGGTCGGCCCGTAGCGCGGGATGATGCGCTTCGAAAAGGGCGCGCCGTTGACGTCGTCGTGCGAGAAGTAGCCGTCGGCGGCCATCTCGAACGCGTGGCCTGCCGCAGCCCCCGCGAGGGCCGGATTCGACCGCAGCGCGACGAGCCCGTGCGAGACCCGCAGCGCGTTGATCGCCTTGAGCACCCCGCCTTCGAGGCTGTGATCCGCGACCGCAGAGCCGGAGAGCGAGGCCGCCAGCACCAGAATCTTGATCGCACCGAGCACGCTTCTTCAATCGTCCCACCGTGGTCAAGAGCACTTCCCTCGAACGAGTAGGCTGGACGTCATGGCCCAGGCGACGCTCCACACGAACCACGGCGCGATCGGGATCGAGCTCTTCCCGGACGACGCGCCGAAGACCGTCGAGAACTTCGAGAAGCTGGCCCGCGAGGGCTTCTACGACGGCGTCACCTTCCACCGCGTGATTCCGGACTTCATGATCCAAGGCGGCGACCCGACTGGCACCGGCCGCGGCGGGCCCGGCTACACCTTCGAAGACGAGCAGAACGACCACTCCGTCGTCCGCGGCATGCTCGCCATGGCGAACGCGGGGCCGAATACGAACGGCAGCCAGTTCTTCATCGTCACCGCGCAGGACTGCTCCTGGCTGAACGGCAAGCACACCGTCTTCGGCAAGGTCGTGGACGGGATGGACGTCGTCGACGCGATCTCGAACGTTCCGAGCGACGCGGGCGACAAGCCGCGCGACCCGGTCACGATCGAGCGCGTCGAGCTGGCCTTTAGTGACACTGTGTCACTAATCTCGCAGGAGCGCTCTTGGTAAGCGTTCTCGACTTCGTGACACTGTGTCACTAAGGGTTGTAGCGCTGGAATCGGCGTGCCCGGCCGGGGTGACGCTCCCTCAGGCCGCGGCGGCGGTGCGCGTCCGCCGACGGGGCTTCGCCGCCGGGAGCACGCCGCGGAGGAACTGGCCCGTCGCCGAGCCCGCGACCGCGGCCACCTGCTCGGGCGTGCCGGTCGCCAGCAGCTCGCCGCCCGCGTCGCCACCCTCGGGGCCGAGGTCGACGAGCCAGTCGGCCTGCTTGATCACGTCCAGGTTGTGCTCGATCACGAGCACGGTGTTGCCCGCGTCGACGAGCCGCTGCAAGACCTCGAGCAGCTTCTCGATGTCCGCAAAGTGCAGCCCCGTCGTCGGCTCGTCGAGGATGTACAAGGTCCGCCCGGTCGCCACCTTGCTGAGCTCCTTCGCCAGCTTCACGCGCTGCGCCTCGCCGCCCGAGAGCGTCGTCGCCGGCTGCCCGAGCTTGATGTAGTCCAAGCCCACGTCGTGCAGCGTTTGCAACCGCCGGCGCAGCTTCGGGATCTTGGCGAAGAAGCGCAGCGCCTCCTCGACCGACATCTCGAGCACGTCCGAGATCGACTTGCCCTTGAAGCGAACCTCCAGTGTCTCGCGGTTGTACCGCTTCCCGTGGCACGTCTCGCACGGGACGTAGACGTCCGGCAGGAAGTGCATCTCGATCTTGATCTGACCGTCGCCCTTGCAGGTCTCGCAGCGCCCGCCGCGCACGTTGAACGAGAAGCGCCCCTGCTTGTAGCCGCGCACCTTCGCCTCCGGCGTCAGCGAGTACAGCTCGCGAATCGGCGTGAAGAGATCCGTGTAGGTTGCCGGATTCGATCTGGGCGTCCGCCCGATCGGCGACTGGTCGATGTCGATCACCTTGTCGAAGCAGTCGATCCCCTCGACCGAGTCGTGGTCACCCGGCTTGACGCGCATCCGGTGCAGCCGGTTGGCGAGCGACTTGTAGACGATCTCGTTCACGAGCGTCGACTTGCCGGAGCCGGAGACGCCTGTCACGCAGACGAACTTGCCGACCGGGAACTCGACGTCGATTCCCTTCAGGTTGTGCATCCGCGCGCCGCGCACGACGAACGCGCCGAGATCTTCCTCACGCCGCGGCGGCACGGCGATCTTCCGCGCGCCGGACAGGAACGCCCCGGTCACCGAGCCCGGCGTCCGCTCGACGTCGGCCGCCTTGCCCTCCGCGACAACGCGGCCGCCATGCTCCCCCGCCCCAGGCCCCATGTCGACGACCCAGTCCGCGGAACGCATCATCTGCTCGTCGTGCTCGACGACGAGCACGGTGTTGCCGAGGTCACGCAGCCGCTCGAGCGTCCGGATCAGCTTGTCGTTGTCGCGCTGGTGAAGCCCGATCGAAGGCTCGTCGAGGATGTAGAGCACGCCGACGAGCTGCGAGCCAATCTGCGTCGCCAGCCGCAGGCGCTGCGCTTCGCCGCCGGAGAGTGTCGACGCGGCACGATCCAGAGTGAGGTAGCCGACGCCCACGTTGTCGAGGAAGGTCAGCCGCTCGCGGATCTCCTTGACGATCCGGATCGCGATCAGCTGCTCGACCTCGGTCAGGGCCAGCTCCTCGAGGAAGCCGAGCGCCTTCGTCACGGACATCTTCGTGAACTCGTGGATGTTGCGGCCGCCGATCGTGACCGCGAGCACCTCGGGCTTCAGGCGCGCGCCGTTGCAGGCCGGGCAGGCCCGGAAGCTCATGTACTCCTCGATCCGCTCGCGCTGCTGAGCCGAGTCGGTCTCGCGGTAGCGCCGCTGCAGGCTCGGCACGATCCCCTCGAAGGCGAGCATGTACGCGCGCTTGCGACCCATCCGGTTGCGATACGTGACGTAGACGCGCTCGCCCTGCGTCCCGTAGAGGAAGAGGTTCTGCTGCTCCTCGGTCAGGTCTTGCCAGGGCGCGTCGAGGTCGATCTCCCAGCGGTCGGCGATCGCCTGGATCACGGACTCGTAGAAGCTCGAATTGCCCACAGACCAGGGCACGAGCGCGCCCTCGCCGATCGAGATCGTCGGGTCGGGGACGAGCAGGTCGGGATCGATCTCCTGCTGCGCGCCGAGTCCGGTGCAGCGCGGACACGCGCCGTGCGGCGAGTTGAACGAGAAGATTCGCGGCTGTAGCTCGGGCAGCGAGACGCCGTGCTCGGTGCACGCGAACTTCTCGGAGAAGGTGAGCGGCTCGCCGTCGAGCACGTCGATCACGACGAGGCCCTCGGCCAAGGCAGCTGCCGTCTCGATCGACTGCGTCAGCCGCGTGCGCAGGTCGTCCTTCATCACGAGGCGATCGACGACCACCTCGATCGTGTGCTTGTACTTCTTGTCGAGGTCGATCGTCTCCTCGAGCAGCCGCTGCTCACCGTCGACCTTCGCGCGCGTGAAGCCCTCCTGGCGCAGCTCCTCGAGCAGCTTCCCGTACTCGCCCTTGCGATCGCGCACGACCGGCGCGTTGACCGTGAAGCGCGTCCCCTCCGGCAGCACGAGCACCTGGTCGACGATCGAGTCGAGCGACTGGCCGGCGATCGGCCGGCCGCAGACCGGGCAGTGCGGCCGGCCCACGCGCGCGTAGAAGAGGCGCAAGTAGTCGTAGATCTCGGTGACCGTGCCGACCGTCGAGCGCGGGTTGCGCGAGGTCGTCTTCTGGTCGATCGAGATCGCCGGCGAGAGCCCGTCGATGTGGTCGACCTCGGGCTTCTCCATCATCTGCAGGAACTGGCGCGCGTACGCGGAGAGCGACTCGACGTAGCGGCGCTGGCCCTCGGCGTAGATCGTGTCGAAGGCGAGACTCGACTTGCCGGAGCCGCTCAGCCCGGTGATGCAGACGAGCGCATGCCGGGGCAGCCGGACGGTGATGTCCTTGAGGTTGTGCTCCCGCGCGCCGTGAACGACCAGCTCTTCGGCCATCGAAGTTAGTCTAGCCGATCGAACAGACGTTCGTCTCGAAGCGCGCTCCTCACTCGAACGAGGGATGGCTCAGGCGACCCGAGCGACCTACGTTGCGTGCAGAGAAAGAAAGGGTCTCTTGAAGCTCATCCTGGCACTCTTGGCAGTAGTAGCCGCAGCCGCAGGCGCGGTCGTGTTCCTCATGTCCTCGGCAAAGGCCTCCGCGAAGGGGATCTTCAGCGACGACTTCTCGAAGCCCTCCCAGCTCTGGTACCCCGGCACCTACTCCTTCGGGATCGTCGACTACCGGAACGGGACGCTGCATTTCAACGTGCTCCCGAACCAGGACGTCTTCGACGTCTACAACAAGGTGCTGATCGAGCGCCCGGCGCAGATGACCGTCACGGTCGACGCGCAAAGGCTCGCGGGCAACGAGATCAACAACATGGGCGTGATCTGCGCCGCGGGCGCAAGCGATCGCTACCAGCTCCTGATCGGCAGCACGGGCATCTACGGAATCTCGCGCGTCGTCAACGGCAGGATCAAGATCCTGCGGGTCGGCAACGACGCCAAGGCGATCAGCCCGGACGGCGTCAACCACATCGTCGCCAACTGCCAGGGTAGTCGCGCAGGCCGGCCGGTCTTCCTGAGCCTGAGCGTCAACGGCAAGCTGCTCGCGCACGTGATCGACCGCCACGGCATCGGCTATCCGACGAACGCCGGCGTCTTCACGGCCTCTCGCTCGGCCGGCGGGCCGGTCGAGGTCTCGTACGACAAGTTCGTCGTCGACGCCAAGCGCTAGGTGTTGGTCCCAGCAAGGTTGTTCATCTCGGCGAGCCGGGTGAGTGGTGGTTTTCGGCCGAGTGAGCGGTGTGGTCTGAGCCGGTTGTACCAGTCAAGCCAGCCGGCGAGGGCGGCGGTGCGCTCGCCGCTGTTGC
>JBBQTQ010000005.1:0-48254 GCA_038213135.1 Gaiellales bacterium | reverse complement strand
TGACGCGCCTACACACGTTGTGAACGGCTGAAGGACATCCGGGCCTCCTTCGAGGCTGTGGGTCTGCCACGACTCACCGTCTCGAAGGAGGGACCCGGATGGAGCTTCACCGTAACGCCAAGCTCGGATTGGCTGGCCGTTTTGCGCTCGTGCTCGCGGTCGAGGATGGTCTTTCGCCGGCGACCGCTTGCCGCTGGTCGCGGCGCTGGCGGTTGGCCAGCGCGGCCGAGCGGGCGACGCTTGCCTGTCTGCATGACCGCTCGAGCCGGCCGCAGCGGATGCCGCGATTATTGCCGGCGGCGGAGCAGCGGCGGATCTGCGCGGCCAGGCGTCGCACCGGCTGGGGCGCGCGGCTTTTGACGCTGCAGACGGGGCATCCGCACGCGACGATCTCGAAGGTGCTCCGCCGGCACGGCCTCTCGCGGCCGCCGCGGCCCGCGCGGGAGCCGGAGCGCCGCTACGAGTGGCCCTGCCCCGGCGATCTGCTGCACATGGACGTCGCGCACTACGCGCGCTTCCGGCAGCCAGGCCACGCCGTCACCGGCGACCGGCGCAAGACCGCGTTCGACCGGCGCTTCCCGCCCGGCTACGACTACGCGCACGCGATCGTCGACGACCACTCCCGGCTCGGCTATGCCGAGCTGCTCGCCGACGAAAAAGCGGTCACGGTGACCGCGTTCACCGAGCGAGCCCTCAGCTTCTTCGCCGAGCACGGGATCGTCGCGAAGCGGCTGCTGACCGACAACGCCTTCAGCTACGTCAAGAACCGCTCGCTGCGCGAGCTGCTCGCCCGCCACGGCATCCGCCACCTGACGATCCAGCCCTACCGGCCCCGCACCAACGGCAAGGTCGAGCGCTTCCACCAGACGATGGCGCGCGAGTGGGCCTACGGCGTCCGCTACCGCTCAGATCGACACCGCGCCGCCGCACTGCCACACTGGCTCGACCACTACAACACGCGGCGACCACACAGCTCGCTCGACGGCCTACCCCCGATCAGCCGCGTTCACAACCTGTGTAGGCAGGACAGCTAGCGCAGGGTCGAGCCGCAGGTTCAGCACGTCGGTCTTCTTCTCTGAGTGATCAAGTGGAGTCCCGAGCGACCGCAAGTCGTTCTGCGTCGCCGCCACGCTTTGTGGCCCCCGGACAGTTCCTGTTTCAAAGGCGCGTCTCGCGATTCAGTTCCCGGCTCTGGTGGCGACTGCGTGTCCGTACAGTCCCTCCGAATCCCGAGCGGTACGGCGGGCGGTCAGGGCCTCAGGCGATCGGCGCGGGCGCTCGAAAAGAAGAGAGGGAGTCGATAGTGATGCGGCACCCTTTTTTGGAGCGGGTCGACGACCGCTGCGGACAGAGCGTAAGAACCGGCAGCGGGAAAGAGGCTACGCTGAGCGGTCGCGGATGCGGCCCGCCGTTCTTTTCCTCGCGTTGCTTGCGCTCGTGGTCGCGCGATCCGTCGGGGCATCGGCGAATCCGATCCCGGCCGAGAACGCGTTGCCTGGGGACCCGGGGTGGGTGACGGAGCCGGCGCCGTTTCGTGACATCGAGGGGTATGCCTCGGAGGTGAGTGCGGCGCCTGGGGACACGATCCATTTCCATGTCTCGACCGACCAGCGGGCCCGGTACCGGATCGTCATCTACCGCCTCGGCTGGTACGGCGGCGCGGGAGGCCGCCTGATGACCTGTTTGCCGAGTTGCACGACGGATGAGCAGGGCATGCTGCAGCCCGTTCCGGCCTTCGCTCCGGCCACGGGCTATCTCGCCGCCGACTGGCCGGTCACGGACACACTCATGGTGCCAGCGGACTGGGTCAGCGGCTATTACCTAGCGAAGCTCGTACTGACCACGGGTGCGTCGGCGGGCAGGGCATCGACGGTGCCGCTGATCATCCGCGAAGCTCGGCTCAGGCCGGCGGCGATCCTCGTGCAGGCGGCGACCAACACCTGGCAGGCCTACAACGATTGGGGTGGTCGCAGCCTTTATTCGAATCGCATGAGCGGTGTCGGCGCCAACCACGTCTCGTTCGACCGGCCCTACGTCTATGGCGAGCACGATCTATTCGACTCCGGCGACATCCAGCTCGTCCGCTTTCTGGAGCGGGAGGGCTATGACGTCTCGTACACAACAAACGTCGACATCGACCGGGATCCGGTTGAGCTGCTGCGCCACCGGCTGTTCGTGAGCGCCGGGCACGACGAGTACTGGTCGAAGGGCATCCGGGATGCGCTGGAGGCCGCCCTGAGCGCGGGCACGAACCTCGCCTTCACCGGCGGCAACGTCGGGTACTGGCAGATCCGCTACGAGGACAACCGGCGCACGCTCGTCGAGTACCGCGACCCCGCTAGGGACCCCGAGCCGGACCCGGCCCTGAAGACGACGAGGTTCCGCGGGCTCCGTCTGAGCCGACCCGAGTGCGACCTACTCGGCGTCGAGTTCTCCCGCGGCATCGGCGCTGAGGGCTCGTTCGCGATCAACCCGAGCGCCCTCTCTGACCCCTGGCTCAGGGGAACCGGGATTGTTGCGGGTGCGACCTTCCCGTATGTGGGCGACGAGTGGGACAGCGTCGAGCCGGGCTGCAACGTTCCGCCGCCGACGGTGCTCTTCCACTACGACGGCCCGCCCGCGCCGGGAGACATGATCCGCTATGTCGCGAACTCGGGAGCGCGCGTCTTCGCCGCGGGGTTCTGGCGCTTCAGCTGGGCGCTCGACGACTACCGCACGGGCAAGCCGGCCGACCCGAGGCTCCAGGTCTTCATGCGCAACGCGCTCAACGACCTAACCCGGCCCGCGCCGCCGACCCAGGTCAGCGCTGTCGCGACCCCTGACGGAATCTTGATCCACGTCGCCGGCCATCCCGACCCACGGATCCGCGGGATCGCAGTGTTCCGCTATCTCGGGTCGGGACCAGTCACAAGAGGCGCCGGCGTGCAACGCGTCTGCCTAGCAAGAAGCTTCTCGTGCCTCGACAGCAGCGCACCGCCCGGGAATGTCGTTCGCTACGCGGCCGTCCTGCTCGATCCCTGGCGAGCCTCACACCCGACAGCAACCGCGACCGGGATCCGCGTCCCCATCCCGCGCCGGCACACGAGCCGATAGGCGCTCCACGAAAGAACTACGTTTTGACGCTCTCACGTCCCTGCATCGACCGCGGGATCTCCTTCACGGGGCAAGTGGACATCCTGTATAGCTCCCGTGTCGAGCCGTTTCGTGTCCGCGATAGGATCCTGCGCGGGTGATCGAACACCAGCTCGCGGCCGTCGACCGCTTCGCGATCGGGTTTGATCACCGAGACCGAGCGCGGCTGCATGCGCTGTGGGACGGCATCCTCGATTCCGAGCGCTGGTCCGAAGGCGAGCTGGCAGGAGCGTTCGAGGCTGCCTGGGCCGACTGGAATCGGCTGCCTGCCGTGGCGTTCTCGAACTGGTCAGGCGCCGCGCTCGCGGTGCTCGAGTGGGCAGGTGTCCGCGGGACGACTGTCCTGTGTCCGTCGAACACCTTCATGGGCACGCCGCTCGCGCTGCTGCACGCCGGGGCTCAGGTCGAGTTCGTCGATTGCAACCGCGACGACCTCTGTGTCTCGTTCGCGGACTTCGAGGCGAAGGCGGAGCGGCACAAGCCGCGTGCCGCAGTGCTCGTGCACATCGGGGGCCATCTCGCGTTCGAGGTCGAGCGGATCGCGGAGTTCTGCCAGGCGCGGGGGATCTTCCTGATCGAGGATTGCGCGCACGCTCACGGGGCGGAGTGGAACGGACGCCGTGCGGGTGGCTGGGGCGATGCCGGAGTCTGGTCGTTTGCTCCGACGAAGACGATCTCGACAGGCGAAGGCGGGATGCTCGTCTCCAAGCACGAGGAGCTGGTCGAGTTCGCACAAGCCTTTCGGAACTACGGGAAGCCGGATCACGCGCGCACGGGACTCAATTTCCGGATGAACGAGTTCACCGCTGCGATCGGGCTCGTGCAAACGGAGCGTCTGGACGAGATCGCCTCGTGGAAGAACGCCGTCGCGAGCGAGTTGCTCGACGACGCGCATCCCGGCCGGCTGCGATTGCCCGACGGGATGGTCTCAGGGCTGTACAAGTACATCGTGTTCGACCCGATTCCGCGCTCGACCGGCAAGGTCTACGACACTCCTTGCCACCGGATTCTCGGACAGGAGGTCGAGCTACCGAACAGCGATTGGGTGGCGGGCAACCATTGGTGCGTACCGCTCTATTACCGGCCAGATGACATGGAGGTGCTTTGAAAATCCTTGTGACCGGCGGCTCGGGCTTCATCGGCTCGCACGTCGTCGACCGTTTGCAGGCGGAGGGCCACCAGGCGCTCAACTTCGATCTCGTACGCTCGCCCTACCACACAGGCGGAGAGGTGCAGACCGTCGTCGGCGACCTCCTCGATCTCGACGACGTGCGAGGCGCGGTCCGCGGCTGCTCCGCGGTCATCCACCTGGCGGCGGTCTCGGACGTCGGCATCGTCGCGGAGGACCCACTGTTCGCCCAGTCCGTCAATGCGGGTGGCACGGGCGTGCTGCTCGAGGCGATGAGGGCCGAAGGAGTCTCCCGGATCGTCTACGCGAGCACGGTCTGGGTCTACGGAGACGCCCCGCAAGCCGAGCCGCTCGACGAGGACTCGAACCTGCCGATGCCCGCGCATCCATACACGGCCACCAAGCTCGCCGGCGAGATGTTCTGCCACTCCTACGGCAGCCTCTACGGGATCGAGCACACCGTCGTCCGTCTCGGCATTCCCTACGGCCCGCGGGCCCGGGCGAGCACCGTCGTCGCCGCGTTCGTCGCGCGCGCCCAGGCGGGTAAGGCGCTTACGCTCGCAGGCGACGGCCGTCAGTCGAGGCGGTTCGTCTACGTCGAGGATCTCGCTGCCGGGATCGTTTCGGCGCTCGCGCCGGCAGCGGCGGGTCGGATCTACAACCTCGTCGGCGCCGAGAGCACGACCGTGCGGGAGGTCGCCGACACCGTCCGCTCGCTCGTCGCGGACGTCCCGATCGTGCACGTCGAGAGCCGCGGGGCGGATCTGCGTGGAGTCGAGATCTCAGGCGTGCGGGCGGAGACGGAGCTCGGCTGGCGGGCCGAGACGCCGTTCGTCGAGGGCGTCCGGCGTTATGTCGTCTGGACGATGCCCTCGAACGGGAGCCCGCGGTTGGCGACCGCTTCGATAACTGCCGGGAGCGCGGCTGCAGTCGCGCGCCAGGAGCCGGGGGAGCTGTAGTGATCTGCGTCGTGCAGCAGCAGGACGTCGCCGGCGGACAAGTCTCGGGTTAGCCGGCGGGCGATCTCGGCGGGCGTGGCCCCGCGCTCCCAGTCCCGCCCCCAGCGCGACCAGAGGAGCGGGAACAGGCCGCGCCTTCGGGCAAGCGCAAGGGCTCCCGAGCTGAAGACGCCGTAGGGCGGCCGGTAGCAGGTGGGAGTCCCGCCGCCGGCCTCCTGGATCACTGCAATCGCCCGGTCGAGATCGCGAGCGAGCGCCGAGGGAGTACGGCGCAGCAGGAGCCGATGTCGATAGCCGTGGAGCGCGATCTCGTGACCGGCGGCGCCGATGCGCGCGACGAGGTCGGGCCAGCGAACCACTTGCTCCCCGACGAGGAAGAAGGTCGCCTTGACGCCCCCGAGCGCCTCGAGGACGGCCGGCGTCCCCTCGGGGTGCGGTCCGTCGTCGAAGGTCAGCGCGACCCCGCGATTCCCCGGTAGCCGGCGGGCGATTCGCAGCGCTGCTGCAACTGCGGGGAGCACCGGCGCCGGGGCCGGAGCGCACCAGGCGGCCGCTCCGAGCAGGATCAGGCGACGCGTTCTCAACGGGCTGCGGCTTGACGGTCGGCCAGCTCGAGCACCAGCGCGGCGGCCGACGGCAGCTCGGCAAACGACCGGTCGGGCCCGCGCCGCTCGTCTGCCGCTCGGCGGAGCGCTGCCCGCAGCTCCTCGGGCGTCCTTGCGACGCGGGCAAGCCCGAAGCGCTCGAACGCCTCGTTGTTGATCCGAATGTGTCCCCTGCCCCAGCCGTACGAGATCACCGCGCAACCGGACATCAACGCCTCGAGGACGGTCAGCCCGCCGGTCGAGTGGACGAGGACGTCGGCGGACGCCAGCCAATCCGGCATCCGGTCGGTGAACCCCTCAACCCGCACGCGCCGATCGGAACGGAACCGGGCAACAAGCTCGGCGTATGCCCGCTCGTTTCGCCCGCAGAGGCAGACAACCTGCGCCACTTCGGGGAGCTCGAGGGCGACTTCGACGGCGCCTGCGAGGTCACCGACGCCCCAGCCGCCTCCAGAGACGAGCACGATCTGACCCGTGGCCGGTAGCGCGAGCGAGCGGCGAGTCTCCTCGCGCTCGCCCGGCTGCAGGAAGGCCGGCGCGGTCAGTCCGTGCACCGGACGGACGACCGCGTCTGTGCCGGCAACCTCCCGGACTTCCGCGATCGACTCGGGGTGCGTGAGGAGGTGGAGGTCGACGCCGCGCACGGCCCAGTAATGCATCGCGGCGAGGTCGGTGATCGCCGAGCAGACCGGAAGCTCGAGCCGCCCGCGGCGCCGGAGCCGTCCCAGGACCTCGGTCGCGACCGGATAGGTGGAGACGACGACGTCCGGATCGGCCGCGCGGATCAGCTCGAGCAGCCCTCTCCGGCCGAACAGCTCGAGTAGCCGTTGGGCGAGCAGGCGGGTGGGCGGGAAGCGAGCGGCGAGCAGGAAGCCGAGATCCCAAAGCCACTCGAACCGGAAGAAGTAGGTGCTCGGCGCGCTCTTGACGACGCCTGTCACCGCCAGGCCGAGCGCGGGAAGGCAATCGTGCACGGCAACTTCGACTTCCGGCCGCTCCTCGGCGAGTCCCGCAGCGAGCATTCGGGCGGGCAGGTCGTGCCCTTCGCCGATGCTGGCTGTCAGTATCAGGACCCGGGGCGGCAAGACCAGATCATCACCCACCGCCTGCGATTCGGATCGTCAGACGAGCGCCCTCATCGCGGTTTTCGTCTTGGTCGACGCCGCGCCTGCGCTCCCGCTGCGAGGCGGCTCACCGCCCGGGTCCGCGAGATCAAGACCGTCCCGACGAGAGCGACGAGAAGCCCGACGGCGATCGGTACGCCGTAGCCGGTCGCCGAGGCCCAGCGCTCCTGGAGGAAGACGGGCTCGAAGACGATCGGCAAGAACGTCTGCACGGCTGTCGAGACCGGTACGACGATCGTCGCGCGGCGCCGCTGGAACGCGGTCATGCCCGTCACCGTTGCCGCGACCCCCATCGCAAACCCGACTGCCGCCCAGATGACCGCGCCTGGGTAGTGGCTACCGCCGAGGTCGTCGCTCATCAGCTTCGTCGCGACATTCGTGGCCGCGAAGCCGGCGCCCGACGCGACGATCGACAGCATCGGCGAGTCCCACCGGCGGCCGCGAACGAGGAACGGGGCGAGGCCGGCCACCGAGAGTGCGGCAACCACCGCGATCGCAGCAGCCGCCCCCCGGTGCGTTTCGCTGTGAGGCGGAGCTCCCCAAGCAACGAGCGCGACGCCACCGATGATCGCGACGACTCCGACAATCTCCGTCGGGCCGACGTCCTCGCCGAAGCTCCGCGCACCGATGAACAGCAGGACGAGCAGCCCGGCAGAGAGCGCCGGCTGGACGACGACGAACGGCGCGGTCGACAGGGCCACGACCTGCGGCCCGATCCCGACGAAGCCGAGAACCAGCCCGATGATCCAGCGAGGACGCCGGAACAGCTGTCCGAGCAGCGAAAGCCGGAGACCGAGCTTCGGCGATGTCGCGCGCGCCTCGAGCCCCTGGAGAGCGACTCCCACGTTGAAGAGCACGGATGCGACTAGCGCCGAGGCAACACCGATCGCGAACACGCGCTGCGGGCTACAGCCGCGTGAAGGTGGCTGTCACGTTCCGAGTGATGTCATCGGAGCAGCGATAGCCGCCACAGTTCGCGGACGAGGTGTGCTTCCTGGTCGTGCCCGTCACGCGGAGAACTTGACGGTGGGCGACCGTCGAGGCGCTGGGCATCCGCAGCAGCAGACGATCGTCGGCTCGAACACGAACACCGCGAAGCCTACGGGAATCGACTGCTACTTCCCGGACGACGGCGCACCCAAGGCGTTCAACATTCAGGTCGACGGCGGCGCATGTGCGAAGCCGATCTACCAGGCCACGTACATACAGCACACCGGCTACGCGGCAGACACCACCCTGATGTGCGTCTGGCCGTTCGGGTGCGTGTGCCACGCGGTGCGCGCGCCCGGCGTGAAGTGGACGCTGCTCGCGCTCAGCCGCGAGCCCTCCGAAGGCGCAGCGACCGCGTCGATGTAGACGTCGCCTGTGAACCACTCGGTCGGCCCCGGCGTGGTGCTCGCGTTTCTCGTGACCTCCATAGCTCTCTCCTAATCCTCGTGGGCACTCCTCATACTGAAGCCGTGGCGACGGCGAGGTCCGAGCGTGTGGGGCTTCTCTGGCGGGCCGAATGGGACTCGGCGGCGAGCGCCGAAGCCTCCCGGCTCCACGGCGTGTTCGAGGCCTTCGCGGCGTTGGGCACGCCGGCAGAGCCGGTCGTCTATTCCGACAAGACGGTCGATGCAGTGCGAGAACAGCTGCTCGGCCTGGACGGGGTTCTCGTCTGGGTCAACCCGATCGAGCAAGGTCTCGACCGGTCGAGGCTCGACCCGCTGCTCCGCGAGGTCGCTGACGCGGGCGTCTGGGTGAGCGCCCACCCGGACGTGATCCTGAAGATGGCCACGAAGCAAGTGCTCGTCGTTACGGCTCCGATGAGCTGGAGCGCCGCGACGCACCTCTACCGGACGTACGACCAGCTCCGCGAGGAGCTGCCCGGCAGGCTGGCGGCTCGGGGACCGCTCGTGCTGAAGCAAAACCGGGGCATGGGAGGCACCGGCGTCTGGAAGGTCGAGCTGGACTCGAGCGACGCGGTCCGCGTGCAGCACGCCGCCAAGGACAGCCTCCCCGAACAGCTGCCGCTGGTCGAGTTTCTCGAGCGCTGCGCGCAGTACTTCGACCGCGGCGGGCTCATGGTCGAGCAACCGTTCCAGCCGCGCCTGTCCGAGGGGATGATCCGGGTCTACCTGAGCCACGACAAGGTCGTCGGCTTCGCCCACCAGTACCCGCGTGGCCTGATGCCCCCTGGCCCGCCGCCGCCGGCCGCCAAGGTCTTCGAGCTCGCCTCGGCACCGCAGTACCGAGCCCTGCGCGCTCGGATGGAGTCCGAGTGGGTGCCCGAGCTGCAACGAATCGTCGAGGTCGACACCCAGTCCCTCCCCGTGATCTGGGACGCGGACTTCCTCTACGGACCGAAGACCGACTCCGGTGAGGACACCTACGTTCTCTGCGAGATCAACGCCAGCTCGACCTTCGCGTTCCCCGAGCACGCGATGCCGACGGTGGCCCGGGCCGCGCTCGAGGCGCTCCGCCGGCGCCCTGGTTGCGGGTCGAACCGCCACGGCGTACGGTAGACCACCCAACTAGGAGGTAGCACCATGTGGGCCAGCGTCCGCCGCTACGCCGCCAACCCCGAGCTCGCCGAGGCACTCGCCGCGCGTGGCGACGAGATCAAGGGAGTCATCTCGGCCGTCCCGGGGTTCGTCTCGTACTACCTGATCCACGACGGCAGCGACACCGTCTCGATCACCGTGGCGCAGGATCAAGCAGGTGTCGATCGGTCGAACGAGGTCGCGGCCGCCTGGATGCGCGAGCACGCCTCCGAAGTTCCCGCGTCTGCGCCTCAGATCACCGAAGGCGAGGTTCTGATCACGACTTCCGGGTAGGCCCGAGCCCGAGCTCCGATAGGCGACGGGGTTTGCGCGGATCAGTCGTGGCGAGCGAGCCAGTCGCCGACGACCTCCATGTACCGCTCGCGCTCCTCGAGGTGGGGCATGTGCGATGAATGCTCGTCGCAACGTCGCCTCCGTCTCTGGGGGGAGGTCGGCCCGGAGGCGGTTCGCCTCGGCGACGAAGTCCGGGAACGACGCAGCCGTATCGGCTAGCACGAGCGATCTCAGCCCCGGTGGATCGGTCAATGCGTACTCCTGGGCGAGGAAGCCGCCCCAGGACTGGCCGAGAACGTGGTGGCGGTCGCGGATTCCGAGCGCGTCGACGAGGTTGTGCAGCTCGCGTACGGAACGGTGGCCTCCCGCACTTCCATCGACCCAGCGTACCCAGGCGATGCAAGATTTGGTCCGCGGTGGCCTTGGCTCAGCAACTCGAGATTCGGCGTCTTGATGCGGCCGAGGCGTACGCCCAGGTCGACGGGCTCGCGAGCGTTCTCACGGACTGCGTCGAGGGTGGCGCGTCGGTCAGGTACCTGGCGCCCTTCTCCCACGAGCAGGCCCGCGAGGCCTTCGAGGCGGTCGGAGCGGAGGTCGAGCAGGGAGGCCGGCTGCTGCTCGCCGCGTTCGAGGGCGTCGAGCTCCTCGGCACCGTGCAGGTGCACCTCGCGATGCAGCCGAACTCACCGCACCGCGCCGAGATCGCGCAGCTGCTCGTGCGCCGCTCCGCGCGACGGCGTGGCGTCGCGCAAGCTCTGATGGCGGCCGCCGAGCGGGAGGCGCTGGCGGAGGGCAAGACGCTGCTCGTGCTGGACACGGTCACCGGCGATCCTGCCGAGCGCCTGTACGAGCGTCTCGGCTGGACTCGCGTCGGCGTGATTCCGAACTACGCGCTCTATCCCGACGGCCGTCCCTGCGACACGACGGTCTTCTGGAAGTCGCTCCGAGACTGAAGTGGAGGATTCACCGCAGGGGCTCCGCGAGGATGCGGTCGTGGCCTCGCTCGCCGAGGGCTGGGGCTTCGAGGCCGGGGAGGTCGAGTACGCGGCGGTGGGCGCCGGCGGCTACCACTGGCGCGTAGCCGACCCGGACGGCAGGCGGCGCTTCGTCACCGTCCACGATCTCGACCAGGCACCGTGGCTCGGCCCGACGCCCGACGCCGCGTTCGACAAGCTGCGCCGCTGCTTCGACGGTGCGTCTCTGCTCCACGAGCAGGGACTGCGCTTCGTCGTCGCTCCTCTCGCCTCACTCGACGGCGAGAGCGCGCGGCGGCTCGCGCCGCGCTACGCGATCTCGCTCTTCCCGCTCCTCGTCGACCCGGCGGGCGCCTGGGACGACTTCGGGGCGGCGGAGCGCGAGGGCGCGATCCGCCTGCTCGCAGAGCTCCATCGCGCGACGCCGCTCGTCGCCTCGGTGGTACCTAGTGAGAACCTCGAGATCGCCGGCCGCGAGGTGCTCGAGGCGGCGCTGGCGAGGCACGGCAGCTGGGCGTCGGGTCCGTACTCGGAGCCCGCTCGCGAGGTTCTCGCTGCGAACGGTCCGGACATCGTGCACCTGCTCCAAATCTTTGACGGCCTGGTGGCGGCCGTCCAGGAGGGCGGCATCGAGCGGGTCGTCACCCACGGCGAGCCTCATGGCGGCAACGTGATCCGGTCGGGTGGCCGTTACGTACTGGTCGACTGGGACACCGTGGCGCTCGCCCCTGCGGAGCGCGACCTGATGCACGTCGTCGGCCCGCTCGGCGATGAGGCCGGCCTCTACACCGAGCTGACCGGCCGGAGAGTCGATCCCGTCGCGATCGAGCTCTACCGCGTCGGTTGGGATCTCGCCGACATCGTCGTCTACCTGGGCGTCCTGCTCGCCCCGCATGACGAGAGTGTCGGATCGAGCGAGGCCTACGGCCGGTTGCGGATCTGCGCGAACGTCCGCGACCGCTGGGGCCCGCTCCTGGCGAAGGCTTGAAGCGGCTCGGCCGGCGGACTCGAGCCGGCCGAGCCGCGGGCCACTAGCAGCAGCAGTCGTCGCCGTCGCAGCAGTCCGTTCCGCAACAGTCGAAGCGCAACATCGCGTCCTCCTTTCATCGATGACTGTCGATCTAGAGACGCTAGCTGCTACATTGAAGACTGTCAATGAAGACGCTGTCAGTTCTCCAACCGATCTGCTGCGGGCCGGAGACGCCGGTGATGTCGACGGACGCCGCCGAGGAGCTCGCGCTCGTCTTCAAGTCCCTCGCGGATCCGACCCGCGTCGCGATCGTCAACCGGCTCGCGTCGGCGTCGGAGGTCTGCGTCTGCGACCTGACGGCCGCGTTCCAGCTCTCGCAGCCGACGATCTCGCACCACCTGCGCCTGCTGCGCGAGGCTGGCCTCGTCGAGGCGGAGCGCCGCGGGACGTGGTCGTTCTACCGGCTCGTGCCGGAGGCGATCGAGCGCCTGCGCGCGGTCTTCGTCAGCTGAGCGGGTCAGGCGGCGGGAGCTCGAGCAGCTCGGCCGCCCACGCCAGCGCGTAGCGGAGGTCGTGTAGCCAGCCTGCGTGAAGCTCCTCGCCGCGCAGGATCTCGGGCGGATCGGCTGCGCTGCGTGCCACGCGGTTGCGCCGGCCAGGAGCGCGGCGTAGGCGGCCTCGTCCGGGAAGTCCACCGCCGGCGGGGTCTGGCCGCAGGCGCGGACCGAGAGCAGGGCGTAGGCGAGGTCGAGCCGGCGGTCGCCGATCGTCGCCGAGGCCCAGTCGATCAGCACCGCGCCGCGCTCGGCGTAGCAGACGTTCGCGTGCCAGACGTCGTCATGGAGCAGGTCGTCGCCCGCGAGGACGGCCAGCGACTCCGCCTCGTGCAAGACCGGCGCCGCCCGCCCCAGCCACGCCGCCGAGCAGGCGCCGTGCGCCAGCACCGGCTCCGGGTTCGCTGCGATCCGCTGCCAGTAGGTGCCGAGCGGGCGTCCTTCGGGGCGGCGCTCGAGGCCGCTCGGCGGCGTCACTTCTCTCAGCTCCTCGAGCACGGCCAGCAGCCCGCGGACCTCGTCCGGGTAGGGCGGGGGCCAGGCCGCCGCACTGAGATCCTCCAGCACGAGCAGCGACCAGCTCTCGTCCGCCGCGGCTCCGAGCAGCCGCGGCATGAACGGGGCGGCGACCGCTTCGAGCACGAGCCGCTCGCGCTCGATCTGCGACCGCGCACGCGGCTCCTGGGCCGCCTTGACGAGAGCGCTGCGACCGTCCGCCCAGGCGACGAGCCACTTCTCCGCATGGGTGTGGCCCGCCGTCACCGCTTTCCACGACGACGGCGGGCCAGCAACCTTTGCTACGAGCCTCGCGAGAGCCGCGTCCACGCGGCCACGCTAGCTAGCTGTCCTGCCTATAGAGGTTGTGAACGGCTGAGAGTTCTATCCGGCCCTCCTTCGAGGCTGGTCTTCCCGGACCTACGCTCGAAGGAGGGCACGGATGTATTTGCACGCTAACGCCAGGCTCGGACTGGCCGGCCGGCTCGCAATGGTGCGCGCGGTCGATGACGGTCTCTCGTTGCGCTGGTCACGGCCGCGCGGGCGGCGCTCGCCTCGTCGAAGCAGTCGGCGCTCGTGCGCTCGGAGGACATCAGCCAGGTCACGTTCGCGAAGTGGTTCGTGCTCGGGGCGCTCCTCCCGCTCGGCTTCCTGCTCTGGCGGCGGAACGTGCCCCACGAACTCTTGCGGCGAGCCGGTTAGGGGAGCCGCAAGGCGCCCCGCTGGTAATACGCGCGAGCCTGCGCGCGAAAGAAGCCGCCGTCGTCGTCTGCCGAGAGCGAGGCGAGCGTGTTGCCGCCGATCGGCGCGGGATTCGTGACCCCGTCCTTGCGCGCGTCGCAGGCACACGTCGTCCCGTCGGCGCCGCCGCCGAAGAGCAGCGCGACCACGCCCGCCTGCATCGCCTCCCGCAGGTGCGCTCGACCGGGATCGTCGAGCCACCGCTGCGCCCGGTTGTCCTGGAAGTGACCCCACGTGTTGTCCATGGCCCGCATCAGCGTGTTGCCGAGCGGGATCTGCCAGATCGCGACACGAACGCCGGCCGCGCGCGTGAAGGTCGAGAGATAGCGGGCGCTGCGATGGAAGTCCGCGGGCTGCCACCACGACTTGCCGCCGTCGCCCGAGATGTTCTCCTTGAAGCCTGCGTCCCGGTCGGCGACGTCCGTGAAGGCGATGTCGAACCGCGCGCCGAGTGAGCGGTAGAACGCGGCCGAGCGCCGCGCCAGCTCGTCGACGTGGGCGAGCGGCGGCTTGCTGTAGGTGATGTCCTCCTTCGTGCCCCAACCGGAGAGGTGCCAGCCAAGGATCACGTTCGGCGCGAGCCGGTCGCGCAGCCGGACGAACGACTGAGCGAAGCCGGCGACGTTCTGCGGCAGGCCGGAGAGCGCGATCGCCGGGACCGTGCGCGCGTCGTCGCCACGCGACGCCTGCTGTGCATAACCCCAGAAGTCGGGCTCGACGTGCAAGACCACGGGAGTCGAACCGCGCGCCCGCCGGAAGAAGAGCTCGACGTCGGCCCAGTAGGCCTTCATCGTGTCCGCGTTCGTGACGTTGCCGAGGTCGGCCTTTGCCTCGTCGCTGCCGCCCGGCTTCGACTGGAGCAGCATGTAGTACGGGAAGACGGGGATCACGTGCGCCGCGGCCGACTCCCGCACGTAGCGCGACACGAAGCTCCCGTCCGGATTCCAGGTCGACCAGCCCTGGCCGGTGTTGACGCCGCCGGCGAGGTACTGGTAGCGGAAGCCGGCCGGGAAGCTCTTGCGTAGAGCGGCAGCGCCCCCCGGCGAGTCGGTCAGCCCGAGCTGGAACGTCTTCGGCCACGCCTTGGGCAACGCGGGCAGCTGCGACGTTTGGCCGCCCGCCGTCGCGGCAAGCAGCAGCGCGACGAGACGAAGGAGCATCCCGACACGCTAGCCTCGAAGAGTCCGATGAGGCCACTTGCAGCCGTAATCGCCGCGCTCGTGCTCGGTGGGACAGCCACCGCCGCGACCGCTCCCAAGTCGTTCGTGATCGACGGGCGCGGCTGGGGCCACGGCGTCGGCATGAGCCAGTGGGGTGCCGAGGGCTACGCCCTTCACGGTTGGGACTACCGGCGGATTCTCGGCCACTACTACCCGGGCACCGGGCTGCAGCGAGTGTCGAGGATCCGGATCCGGGTGCTACTCGCAGACGGCCGATCGGTCGCCGTGATCGGCTCGTCGCGACCCTTCCGCGTGATCGACGAGCGCGGTCGCTCCCGTCGAATGAAATCAGGGCGGCATGGCTTTCGCGCGAACGGTCCGCCGCTCCGCTTCGACCCCGGCGCGGCCCCGTTGACGCTCGACGGCTACGCGTATCGGGGCGAGCTCCGCACCGGCGGCGGCGCCGTGGTCGACGTGCTCCGCCTCGACCAGTACGTGCGTGGGGTCGTTCCGTGGGAGATGCCCTTCTACTGGCGTGAAGCGGCGCTCGCGGCGCAGGCGGTGGCCGCGCGCACGTACGCGCTCGCCGAGCGCAAGCCGTCGCAGCGCTTCGACGTCTTCGCCGACACGCGCGACCAGATGTACGGCGGCATCCGCGCCGAGCGCGCGTCGAGCGATCGCGCCGTCGCGTTGACGAGCGGCGAGGTGCTGGCGTGGGGAGGGAAGCCGGCGCTCACGTACTACTTCTCGACCTCGGGCGGGCGCACGGCCGCCGTCTCGGATCAGATTCCGGGCGCCCCGCAGCGCCCGTATCTCGTCCCGGTCGCCGACCCGTACGATTCGCTCTCGCCGCATCACCGCTGGGGGCCGTACCGCTTCGCGGCGAAGACGATCGCACAGCGGCTCGGCGTCCCCGGCGTGCGCTCGCTCGCGGTCGCTCGGAACGGCTCCGGCCGGGTGGCGGAGGTGCTCGTCCGCTGGCGGGGCGGAGCGACGCGCGTCTCGGGCGGCACGTTCGCGGCCGACCTCGAGCTGCCCTCGAACTGGTTCGTCGTGCACGGGAGCAGCAAGCTGCCCTCGCCACCCACTCGAGGCGTGGTCGACGGCGGGCCTGCAGCCGCTCCGCCCGAGCCGCAGGCCTGGCCCGCCGGCCGCAGCGGCTACACCGTCGTCCTCGACTCGCTGCCGGTCGTGGCTGGCCCAGCCGCCGCGCGCGCCGAAGCAGCACGCGCACGAAAGGACGGCCTCTCGGCCGGAGTCCTCCTCTCCTCCTCGTTCTCGAGCCTGCGGCCCGGCTACTACGTCGTCTTCAGCGGCGTTTATTCGAGTTCCGGCGAGGCGGAGGGAGCCGCCCGCGCCGCTGCTGGGAGCTTCCCTTCCGCCTACGCCCGCCGGGTCGCCCCGTGATCGGCGACTCCGGCAACATCACGATGGACGTGATCATCGCCACGGCGGCGTTCGCGCCGTTTCCGATTCTGGCCGTGGTCTGCTGGGTCTTCTGGCGTGCGAAGAAGCGCGAGGACGCCGAGCGGAGCTAGGACCTCCGCGCCGTGGTCTTCCTGGCGGGCTTCTTTGCGGCGGTGCTGCGCGAGCGCGACGCGGTCGAGGCCTTTGCGGTCGTGGTGCGCTTCGCGGCCGGCTTCTTCGCGGCGGTGGTCCGCTTTGCTGCCGGCTTCTTCGCTGCCGGCTTCTTCGCGGCGGTCGAACGCGAGCTCGTCGTCTTCTTCGCTGCGGTACTCCGCGAGGCGGTCGGCTTCTTTGCCGCGGCCGAGCGGGAAGCGGTGGGCTTCTTCGCGGCGGTGGTGCGCTTCGCCGCCGGCTTCTTGGCGGCCGTCGAACGCGAGCTCGTCGTCTTCTTCGCTGCGGCGCTGCGCGAGGCGGCCGGCTTCTTCGCCGTCGAACGGCTAGAGGCGGACGCGGACTTCTTCGTTGCTGTCGTGCGCTTGGCGGGCATCCAAAAACCTCCTGCGTCGGATTCCTGACTGTTTCCCGTTATGCAAACTCGAAACGACCGCTACAGCCTAGTCTGCCCCTGGGACGACATCGTCCTCGTCGTCCGTTTCCTCCGGGTCGGGAACGGGCGATCCGGGGAGCTCGTCGTTGCGATCGTCCTCGCGAGGGTGTTCCGTATTCTCTTTCTCCATGAAGGTCATCCTTCCCGACAACTCGGAACTCGAACTTGCGGAAGGCGCGACCGGGCTCGACGCTGCGCGCACGATCGGACCGAAACTCGCCGAGCAAGCGGTGCTCGTTCGCTCGAACGGCAACGTCTGCGACCTGCGCCTGCCGCTCGCGGACGGTGAGCGGATCCAGATCCTGACCACCCGGGACAAGGACGACCCGGACGCGCTGGCCGTGCTGAGACACTCGACCGCGCACCTGCTCGCCGAAGCGGTCCGTCGCCTCTACCCGGGCGTGAAGATCGCGATCGGCCCGCCGATCGAGCACGGCGTCTACTACGACTTCGAGTTTCCGGAGCCGATCCGCGAGGATGACCTCGCCCGGATCGAAGCGGAGGTCGAGCGGGAGCTGAAGGAAGGACGCGCCTGGGAACGCGAGGAGATCTCCCGCGACGAGGCCAAGCGCCGCTTCGAGCAGGAGGGCGAGCCGTACAAGGTCGAGCTCGTCGGCACCGCGGAAGGGGACATCTCCCTCTACACGCAGGACTCTCCTTCTGGAGAGTCCTTCACCGACCTCTGCCGTGGCCCGCACCTGCAGGACTCGAAGCCGATCAAGGCCGTCAAGCTGACGGGTCTCGCCGGCGCGTACTGGCGCGGCGACGAGCGCAACCAGCAGCTGACCAGGATCTACGGCACCGCCTTCTACTCGCGCGAGGACCTGGAGGCACACCTGGAGCGGCTCGAGAGCGCGAAGCGGCGCGACCACCGGCGCATCGGCCCGCAACTCGATCTCTTCCACATGTCCGAGTACTCACCCGGCGCGGCGCTCTGGACGCCGAAGGGCATGGCGCTCTGGAACGCGCTCGAGGACCTCCGCCGCGAGCAGAACGCGAAGCGCGGCTACGACGAGGTGAAGACGCCGCTGATGTGGGACGTCGAGCTCTGGAAGCGCTCCGGCCACTGGGAGAAGTACGGCGACAACCTCTTCCGGATCGAGCAGGGCGACTCGCTCTACGGGCTCAAGCCGATGAACTGCCCGGGCCACATGCTCCTCTTCAACACGCAGCTCCGCAGCTACAAGGAGCTGCCGATCCGCTTTGCAGAGGCGGCGGTCCTGCACCGCGACGAGCCGACCGGGTCGCTGCAGGGCCTCACCCGCGCGAGACAGTTCAGCCAGGACGACGCGCACGTCTTCTGCACCGAGGAGCACATCCAGGACGAGATCGACGGGATGTTCGGCTATCTCGACTTCCTCTACGAACGCTTCGGCGTGAAGGAGCTCGCGCACGCGGAGCTCGCCACCCGGCCGGAGAACAAGCTCGGCACCGACGAGGAGTGGGACTTCACCGAGGGCGTGCTGAGGGCCGCGATCGACCGGATGGGCCTGCGCTACCGGGTCGCCGAGGGCGAGGGTGCCTTCTACGGGCCGAAGATCGACTTCTTCATGGACGACGCGATAGGCCGGGCCTGGCAGATGGGGACGATCCAGCTCGACAGCCAGCAGCCGAAGCGGCTCGGGTGCACGTACATGGGCGCGGACAACCGCGAGCACACGCCGTACCTGATCCACCGCGCGCTCTTCGGCTCGCTCGAGCGCTTCATCGGGATCCTGATCGAGCACTACGGCGGCGACTTTCCGTTCTGGCTCGCGCCGGTCCAGGTACGCGTGCTCCCGGTCGGCGACGACCACCGCGAGGCGGCGGCAGGGATCGCGGAGCGGCTGCGCGAGGTCGGCTTCAGGGTCGAGGTGGACCAGCGCGACGAGACCGTCGGCAAGCGGATCCGCGATGCGGAGCTCGAGAAGCTCCCGCGCGTGATCGTCTACGGCGACCGCGAGTCCGAGGCGTCGCTTGCCGTGCGCGAGCGTGGCGGCGGCCAGTCGACCAAGAGCCTGGAGGAACTGCTCCGCGAACTTGGTACCCTGTAGCTCTGCGAAGCAGGAGCGGCACCGTTCCTCACCTCCGGGGCCACAGGCCTATCGGAGGTTCAACCGAGTCGGATAGACGAGGATCGAGGCCGCTGCTTGCATAGCGGCCTTGTCGTTTTTCCCGAAGGAAGGAAATAGCAGCTTGGTGACAGCTCTTTGAGACCGAGGCGGTTCGTCGAACCAGTCCGCCCGGTCCCCCAGGTTCGGATTAACGAAGCGATCCGTTCCCCGCGTGTGCGGCTCGTCGACGAGGATGGAGGTCAGGTCGGCATCAAGGCCACGGATGAAGCCCTCAAGTACGCCGAGTCCAAGAACCTCGATCTCGTCGAAGTCGCCGCACAGGCCGACCCGCCCGTCGCGCGGGTCATGGATTACGGCAAGTACAAGTACGAGCAGGAGCAGAAGGCAAAGCTCGCCCGCAAGCACCAGTCCCAGATCCACGTCAAGGAGATCAAGCTCAGGCCGAAGATCGGAGTCCACGACTACGAGACGAAGAAAGGCCATGTCGCCCGCTTTTTAGGCCAGCGCGCGAAGGTCAAGGTCACGATCATGTTCCGCGGGCGGGAGACCACCCATCCGGAGCGGGGCCGCGACCTGTTGATGCGTCTCGCAGAAGACGTCGCCGAGCTCGGCATGATCGAGCAGCAGCCGCTGCTCGACGGTCGGAACATGACGATGGTGTTGGGACCGACGAAGACAGCAGGAGTTGGAAGAGATGCCAAAGCAGAAGACATCGAGAGCAGCGAAGAAGCGGTTCAAGGTCTCGGGAGCGGGGAAGCTCCTGCGCCGCCACGCGATGAAGAGCCACAACCTGGAGAAGAAGTCGCAGAAGCGAAAGCGTGACCTCGCCCGCGACGCGGTCGTCGCGAAGAGCGACGTCCCCGCGGTGAAGAAGCTCCTGGGGTTGAAGTAGTGACCCACCCAGCGAAACGTGATGGTTTCTGGGCGGCTGCAAAGCGTCGCCAGGCGGCGTCCTCAGTCGCACCCGTGCTTACCAGCACGAGCGCTCCCTGCGTCCTACCCTGGCTCGCTTTTCGCGCGCCAGAAATCCATCAGCATCACCGGGAGGCTCACTGATGCCGCGAGTCAAGCGGTCCGTTCACGCGCGCAAGAAGCGGCGCAAGGTCCTCGAGCAGGCGAAGGGCTACTGGGGGCTCAAGAAGTCGAACTACCGCTATGCGAAGGAGCAGGTCGAGCACTCGCTCGTCTACGCCTATCGCGATCGCAAGAACCGCAAGCGCGAGTTCCGGCGGCTCTGGATCGTCCGCATCAACGCGGCCGCCCGCCAGAACGGGCTCTCGTACAACCAGTTCGTTTCGGGACTGCGCAAGGCGGGCGTGGAGCTCGACCGGAAAGTTCTGGCGGACATCGCCGTGGCCGACCCGGCGGCGTTCGGCAAGCTCGCCGAGACCGCGAAAGCGGCACTCGGCTCACCGGCGTAGCCGATGGGCCGAGGCCGCGTGCCTGGCTTTAGCCTGGCACGCACGTGGTGACGCCCTGATCACCTCGCGCGACAACGAGCGGCTCAAGCTCGTCCGCAAGCTCCGCTCGCGGCGCTGGCGCGACAAGCTCGGGCTGTTCGTCGTCGAGGGCGAGGATCTGGTCGAGGCCGCGCGGTCGGCCGGTGTCGAGCCCGTCGAGCTGCTCGTCGCGGGCGAGAGCGTCGAGGCGGAGCTGCTGGCCGAGGTCTCCTCGCTTGCTCATCCGGCTCGGGTCGTCGCGGTGTTCCGCAAGGCGGATCTGCCCGAGGGCGAGCGGGGGGTCGGACTCGCTCTCTGGCACGTGTGCGACCCGGGCAACGTCGGGACACTGATCCGCAGCGCCGACGCACTGGGACCGGGGTTCGTCGCGCTCTCGGACGGTTGCGGCGACCCGACGGGCGAGAAGGCTCTGCGGGCCTCCGCGGGCGCGATCTTCCGAGTCCCGCTCGTCGGGTTCGAGGACGCGCCCGGCCGGCGGGTCGCGCTGGTGGCCCGCGGCGGCCGGCCGCTCGCCGACGTCGAGCTCGGCGCGGGCGCGTGCCTCGTCCTCGGCGCGGAGCGCGAGGGCCTCCCGGCGGAAGTGCTCGAGCGCTGCGACGAGCTGGTGACGATCCCCCTGGCCGAGGGCGCGGAGTCGCTGAACGTCGCCGCCGCCGGCGCGGTCGCGCTCTACGAGTGGCGTCGCCGTGTCCGCAAAGGACACGACCGGTGACAGTCACCGGTCATTGGCTCTAAAGGACGGCCCGCGTTCTCAGGCGGTGTCGTGCCGCGCATTGGCGGCTGCGACTCGCGCCCGCCAGTACTCCATGCGCTCCTGAAGCCTTTGGGTCAGCTCGTCGCGCCGCGCCCTTTCCGCGGCCCGCTCCTCAGGCGTCAGGTTCCTCTTCTTCCTCTTCATCACCGTTCTCCGTCAAGAAATCGTAGATGTCGTAGACGCGGCTCCGGATGTCGAAGAGCGCATCCATGATCGCGCTCACATCTCGATCGTCCACACATCAATCGTTGCGCTCGGTGAGAGCTTGCGCAAGACGCCGAAGTGGCCCTGGCCCTACCAGGCGCCTCCGCCACCGCCGCCGCCCCCGCCGCCTCCGCCGCCCGAGAAGCCGCCGCCACCGCCTGAGCTCGGCGGGGCGAGAGCGGAGCCGAAGCCCGACGAGAGGTCGCCGATCGCCAGCGCGCTCGGGCCCGAGCCGAGGTCGCCGGTCGGGCTGATCCAGTAGATCGTGCTCAGGTTGTGCATCTCCTCGGGCATGTGGAGGTGCGCGGCCTGGAGCACCTTCTCGGCGATCCCGAACGCGATCCCGTAGACGAGGAAGCGCTCCCAGAGCTCGAGCGTCGCAGGTGGCGCCTCCTGCAGCCGGGGGAAGTCGGTGAGGTACTTGCGGAAGGCGTCCCAGCGCTCGGCCTCGGTCTGGCCGGCCTTCGTGCGCCGACGCCAGAGCCTGACGCGTGTCGCCGCGGCGATCAGCACGACGGCGTTGACGGCCATGCAGACGCCGACCCCGGCGATCACGATGTCGCTCCAGCGAGGTGCCGCCGGACGCCAGCTCGTGACGGCGATCCCGATCAGGACGACGGCCGCCAGCCCGAAGGCGACGATCCCGAGGACGAGCGGCGCGACCCCGGCGCCCGTGTACCACTTGCGGGAGGAGATCGCCGACGAGACGGCCGACTTGAAGCTCGTGAACCGCGTGCTGTTCGTGGTGCGCGCCGAGGAGATCTTGTCGCGGAAGTTGGTCAGCCGCTCGGACGCGTCGCCGACCACCGAGTCGACCACCTCCGCGACCGGGGTCTCCCACGGTTCGAGCTTGGTGGTCATGTCACCCTTGGACAGTTCGAGGTCGGAGACCGTCTGACTGCGGATGCCGCCGAAGGTCTTCATCTCTGTCGTCACCGGCTTCGACGTGTAGCGCTTGCGCCGGATCAGGTCGAAGAGCGTCGCAGTGAACTCCTGCGAGCCCGGCTCGGTCTGCTGGCGGAGCAGCGGCGGCACGAGCGCGGGCGCGGTGTCGGTCGGTGGCTCCTGCTCGTACTCCCGGTCGTAGCCGGTCCCACGTTCCCGCCCGAAGAGAAGCCAGGTCAAGCCGACGATCGCCAGGGCGGGCGCGAGGCCGAGCAAGAGGATGTAGAGCAGCCAACGCCCGATGTGGCGCTTCGCGTCGTCGATCTTCTGCTGGTTGGCGAGGAACGCAGCCTGGTCGTCCCGCTCCTCCTTGATGATCTTCGCGAGCCCCGGCCCGCTGCGGACCTGGGCGCCGGCCGTCGAGGTCAGGAGCTTGCGCGGGAAGACCACGCGGATCTCCACGAACTGATGCGCCGGGACGTTGGTCGCGTCGAGCCCGGCGAACCCGGAGTTCCGCGTGACGACGCCGTGCACCCAGGCGGGATGACCGTAGACGCGATACGTCGGCCCCGGCTTCGCCTTGCCCGGCAGGTTCACGCGCGCGCGGAGGTCGCCGAGCCCCGAGGGCCAATGGTCGCCCCAGACCTTGAGGTTCACGTCGACGACGTCGCTGTACGCCACGGCCAGCCCGTGGAAGCGGTACGAGATCACGAACGTCCGGTCCTCGTCGAAGGCGCTGTAGTGCCAGACGATCCGCACGCGGTTCGACGAGGTCTCGACCCCGAACTTGCCGGGCGTGTCGGAGCTGCCGAGCTTCGTGTCGCCCCCTGGGACGTACGCCTTGCCGTTCTCGCTCACCGAGACGTGGTCGATCGACTCGCCGGGCCGCAGCGGGATGTCGCGGTACGCGCCGGTGAACTGGCCGCTGAACGAGAACGTGATGTTCTCGGTGACGAAGAGCGTGCCGTCCGGCTTGACGTCGACGGCGACAGATGCCTGCGGCAGGTAGTACGACTTCGCAGCGGCAACCGCCGGGGCCGCGAGCGCGGCGACCGCGACGACGGCGAGCGTGAGCCGCTTCAGCTGAACTTGACCTGCGGGGCGTCGCGCGAGGCGCCGTCGGCCTGGAAGTACTCGCGCTGGTGGAAGCCGAACATGCCGGCGATCATGCTGGTCGGGAAGGTCTGCAAGCCGTTGTCGTAGGTCAGAACCGTGTCGTTGTAGACCTGGCGCGAGACGGCGATCTGCTGCTCGATCTCGGAGAGCTGGTTCTGGAGGTTCTGGAAGTTCTCGGTCGCGCGCAGCTGCGGGTAGGCCTCCGCGACGGCCATCAGCTTCCCGAGCGCGGCGGTGAGGCCGCTCTCGGCCTGCGCCTGCTCGCCGACCCCTTTCGCACCCTCGGCGGCGGCCCGCATCTTGGTGACCTCCTCGAAGGTGTCCTTCTCGTGCGCGGCGTAGCCCTTGACCGACTCGACCAGGTTCGGGACGAGGTCGTAGCGCTTGCGGAGCTGGACGTCCACCTGGGCCCACGCGTTCTCCGAGCGGTTCCGGAGCCGCACGAGCTTGTTGAAGGTGATGACGAGAAGGAGGAGCAGCAGGGCCGCGAGGGCGGCGACGGCGATGATGATGATCGTGGTGCTGCTGCTCGCGAGGACCACGCCGGAACCCTACAACAGTCGGCGCGCGATCCAAACGGTGTCCTCGCCGCCGCGGTGGGGGGAGCGGTCGAACCAGCCATAGCAGGCCTCGACGGCGAAGCCGGCTTCCTCGAGCAGCGCCCGCCACTCGGCCGGCGAGATCCAGGCGAGGCACATCGTGCCCCCGCCGCCGGGGCCCGCCACCGAAAGGGTCAGCGTCCTCGCCTGCTCGTCCCAGAGCGCGCGCTCGTGGATTCCGGGCTCGCGCTCGAGCCAGCGAGCGTGCGTCTCGGCGATGTCCTCGGCGCTCGGAGCGAAGACGTCGAAGACGAGCCGTCCGCCTGGCTCGAGCAGGTCGTGGGCGGCGCGGAGGGCCCCGCGGCGCTCGTCGTCGCTCCGCAGGTGGAGGTAGGCGCGGAACGGACAGGTGACGAGGTGGACGCGCTCCGTCACGGGCGGCGTGCGCAGGTCACCGAGGCGGAGGTCGAGGCGGTCCGCGACGCCCGCGAGCTCTGCGCGCTCGCGGCAGATCGCGAGCATCGCCGGCGAGGTGTCGACGCCGATCACGTCGATCCCCTCGGCTGCGACCGCGACCGCGATCCTGCCGGTGCCGACGCCCAGCTCGACGATCGGTCCCGGGGCGGCGGCGCGGGCCTCGGCGACGTAAAAGGGGATGTCCTCCGTGACGCTGCGGCTCCACGGGTCGTAGAGCGCGGCGATCGCGTCGTAGGTCTCCAACGCGGCGATGATAGTCCGCGGCCCCGCGTAGCCTGAGCGCGTGGCGCTGCTCGTCTGCTGGGTGGTCTTCCCGCTCGTGCTGGCGCTGCTCTCGCTCGGGTGCGGGCTGCTGCTCGAGCGGGTCGTCGGGCCACTGCGCGGCGCGTTGCTCGTGCCGGTGGGGCTGGCCGGGGTGATCGTCGTGGCGGCGATCGTCACGGCGTGGGGAGCGACGGCGCGGGCCGCGACGCCGGTGGTGGTCGTGCTCGCCTTCGCGGGCTTCGTGCTCTCGCGGCGACGGACGGAGCAGCTGGAGTGGTGGCCTGTCGGAGTGGCGGTGGCCGTGTTCGCGGTCTACGCGGCGCCGGTCGTGTTGTCCGGGCAGGCCACGTTCGCCGGGTACATCACGCTCGACGACACCGCGAGCTTCCTGGCGATGACCGACCGGGTGATGGATCACGGCCGCGACCTCGCGGGGCTTGCCCCTTCGACCTATCAGCGGGTGCTCGACGTGAATCTCGCGCACGGGTATCCGCTCGGCTCGTTCCTGCCGCTCGGGGTCGGGCACAAGCTGCTGCTGCAGGACTCGGCTTGGCTCTTCCAGCCGTACCTGGCGTTTCTCGGGGCGGCGCTGTCGCTGTGCCTGTGGTCACTTGCGCGGCCGTTCTTCCGCTCGTCGTGGGTGCGTGGCCTGGCGGTGTTCGTCGCGGCGCAGCCGGCGCTGCTCTACGGGTACTCGCTCTGGAGCGGTGTGAAGGAGCTCGCCGCGGCGGTGCTGGTGGCGCTCGCAGCGGCGCTCGTGGCGGAGCGGGGCCTCATCGCGCTGGCGGTCGTGGCGGCGGCGACTCTCGACGTGCTCAGCCCGGCGGGTGCGATCTGGCTCCTGCCCGCCGCTCTCGCGGTGGCGGTGGCGACGCTCCGAAGATCAAGTAACACAGTGTCACAAAGTGCTGGAACGGTTCGTAGCGCCTGCCCGGGAGCAAGTAACACAGTGTTACTAAGTGCGTTCGCGACGTTCGGAGTGCTCGCGACGCCGGCGTGGCTGACGGTAGGGCAGTTCCTTCGCGGCGGGAACCGCGACGTGCTCACGAGCGGCAGCGAGCTCGGGAACCTCGCGCACGCCTTGAGTCCGCTGCAGTTGTTCGGCATCTGGCCGGCGGGGGATTTCCGGTTCGACCCGTCGCACGCCGCGCTCGCCTACCTGCTCGTCGCCCTGGCGATTCTCGCCTCGGTCGGCGGATTCGCGCTCGCGGCGGTGCGGCGCGCGCCCGGGCCGCTCGTCTACGCGGCCTCGGCGGCGCTCGGCTGTGCCGTCTTCGCGGGTGTCGGCTCGCCGTGGCTCGGCGCGAAGGCGTTCGCGACCGCGTCACCCGCGCTGCTCCTGCTTGCGGCGATCGGGATCGCCGCAATCCCGAGTCCGCTGGCTGCTGTCGTCGCCATGCTGATCGCCGGCGGCGTGCTCTGGTCTAACGTGCTGGCGTACCGCGACGTCTGGCTCGCGCCGCGCGGACAGCTGGCCGAGCTGGAAGGAATCGGCAAGCGCTTCGCCGGTGACGGCCCGGCCCTGATGACGGAGTTTCAGCCCTACGGAGCCAGGCACTTCCTGCGCTCACTCGAAGCCGAGGGCGCGTCCGAGCTGCGCGTGCGCCCGGTGTACCTGAGCAACGGCACGATCCTCGAAAAGGCGCAGTACGCGGACCTCGACCGGTTCCAGATCGCCTCAGTACTCGTCTATCGGACGCTCGTCCTCCGCCGCTCGCCGAGCGAGAGCCGACCCCCGTCGGTCTTCAACCTCGTCTACCGGGGCCAGTACTACGAGGTCTGGCAGCGGCCGCCCAAGGTGACCGCCACGATCGACCACCTGGCGCTCGGCGACTCGCTGCAGCCCGGCGCGATCCCGCGCTGCTCCGACGTGCTCGCGCTCGCTCGCAAGGGGCCGCTCGTCGCCGCGCCCCGCGCCGCAGTGACGATCCTCGGCTCGATCGTCGAGCCCGCGACGGAGACGAACTTCAAGGGGACGTTCGACTCGGCCGGCGGCCCGCACGAGCTCTGGGTCGGCGGCTCCTGGCGCGGCGACCTGCACGCGGCGATCGACGGCAAGCACGTCGGCGAGGCGCGCGCGGTGCTGAACAACATCGGCCAGTGGCAGCAGCTCGGCACGGTGCAACTCGCGGCCGGGAAGCACGAGCTCCTCCTCCACTACTCCGGGCCCGATCTCCACCCCGGCAGCGACGGCACGCCGTTCCCGCTCGGGCCGGTCGCCGTCAGCTCGGACACCGACGACCCGCTGCTGATCCGCGTCCCGGCCGCGCGCGCACGCTCCCTCTGCGGGCGCCGCCTGGATTGGGTCGAAGCCGTTCGCTGACCCGATACAGTCGAGCGATGGACGCGAACGCCCTCGAGAACGATGCGCTGAGCGCGATCGCGGCCGCGGCCGACCTCGGGCAGCTCGACGAGGCCCGCGTCCGCTTCCTCGGCCGCAAGAGCGACCTGAAGCAGGCGCTCCGCGAGATCCGCGACCGCGAGAGCGGCATGGCGCTGAACGAGCTGCGGGAGCGGCTCGAAGGCGCGGTCGCCGCCCGCTACAACGAGCTGACCGGCGCAGCGCTCGAGCACAGCCTCCGCGAGGAGTCGGTCGACGTGACGCTGCCCGGCGAGGCCTCGCCCCGCGGCCACCTGCATCTGATCACCCAGATCCGGCGCGAGGTCGAGGACATCTTCCTGGGGCTCGGCTACGAGGTGATCGACGACCGCGAGGTCGAGACCGTCACCGACAACTTCGACGCGCTCAACTTCCCGGCCTGGCACCCGGCCCGCTCGCGCCGCCAGTCGCTCTACCTCACCGACGACACGCTCCTGCGCACGGAGACCTCGCCGTCGCAGATCCATGTGATGCAGACGCGGAAGCCGCCGATCTACATGGTCTCGATCGGCCGGGTCTACCGGCGTGACGCGATCGACCCGACCCATTTCCCGGTCTTCCTCCAGTTCGAGGGCCTCGCCGTCGACCGCGGGATCTCGCTCGCCGACCTGAAGGGGACGCTGCTCCACGTGATGCGCGCCCTCTACGGCGAGGACCGCGCCGTGCGCTTCCGGACGCACTACTTCCCGTTCACGGAGCCCTCGATGGAGCCGGATGTCTCCTGCTTCCTCTGCGGCGGCGAGGGCTGCGCGGTGTGCAAGCACTCCGGCTGGATCGAGATGGGAGGCTCGGGCATGGTCGACCCTGCCGTCCTCGAGTGGTGCGGGATCGATCCGGAGGAGTTCACGGGGTTCGCGTTCGGCTGCGGCCTCGAGCGCTCTGCGCAGCTCCGGCACGGCGTTCCGGACGTCCGCCTGCTCTGGCAGAACGACCTGCGGCTGCTGAGGCAGTTCTGATGCTCGTCCCGTTGGACTGGCTGCGCGAGTACGTGCGCTTCGAGGCGTCGCCGGCGGAGCTCGCCGAACGCCTTTCGATCGCCACCTGCGAGGTGAAGCGGATCCTCCGCCGCGGCGTCTCGGACGTCGACGGCAACCTCGACCTGTATCGCGTCGGCCGGGTGCTCGCGGCCGGCAAGCATCCGAACGCGGACCGCCTGCAGCTCTGCAAGGTCGACGTCGGCGAGCCCGAGCCGCGGCAGGTCGTCTGCGGCGCCTGGAACTTCGGAGCCGGCGCGACGGTCGCGATCGCGCTGCCGGGCGCGGTGCTCCCGGACGGCCGGCGGCTCGAGCAGGCGAAGCTGCGCGGAACGGTCTCGGACGGGATGATCCTCTCCGAGCGCGAGCTCGAGCTCGGTGCAGACCACAGCGGCATCCTCGTCCTGCAGGAACCGCACGCACCGGGGACGCCGCTCGCGGACGTCCTGCCGCTCGGCGAGGACGTCCTCGAGGTCGAGTTGACGGGCAACCGGCCCGACCTGCTCGCGATCTACGGGATCGCCAGGGAGGTCGCCGCGCTCTACGGCACGGAGCTCGCGCCGCCGCCCGGGCGCGACCCCGAGCGCTCGGGCGACGAGTTCGTGAACGTCCAGGTCGAGGACCTCGGCGGCTGTCCGCGCTACCTCGCGCGGCTCTTCCGCGGCGTCCGGATCGAGCCTTCCCCGGCCTGGCTGCGCGCCCGCCTGCTCGCGGCCGGCATGCGGCCGATCTCGAACGCGGTCGACGTGACGAACTATGTGATGCTCGCGCTCGGCAACCCCCTGCACGCCTTCGACTACTCGAAGCTCGCGGGCAGCAAGATCGTCGTCCGCCGCGCGCGCGTGGGCGAAGTGCTCCGAACCCTCGACGGCGAGGAGCGGCGGCTCGACCCTGCCGATCTCGTGATCGCCGACGGCGAGCGCGCGGTCGCAATCGCGGGGATCATGGGCTCCGAGAACAGCGAGGTCGACGAGGCGACGACCGAGCTCCTGCTCGAGGTGGCGAACTTCGAGCCGGTCGGGATCCTGCGCTCCTCGGAGCGGCTGCCGCTGCGGACAGAGGGCTCGGGTCGCTGGGAGAAGGGCGTCGATCCGTACCTCGCAGAGCAGGCCGCGCGCTACGCGAGCCAGCTGCTCGTCGAGCTGACGGGTGCCCGCTGGACGGGCGACGTCGACGTCCAGGGCGACCTGCCCGTGCGTCCCGTGACGCGGCTGCGGGCGGAGCGGACGGAAGCGCTCACCGGCCTCTCGATCTCGAGCACCGAGCAGACGCGACTGCTCGAGCGGCTCGGCTTCGAGGCGAACAACGGCGGTGTCGTCACCGTCCCGACCTGGCGCGCCCGCGACGTGACGCGCGAGGCCGACGTGATCGAAGAGGTCGCCCGGATCCACGGGCTGGATCGGGTGCCGTTCACGTTGCCGGTCCGGCGCGAGATGTTCGGGCGGCTGAAGCGCGACCAGCGGCTGCGCCGCCTCTGCGAGGACGTGCTCGTCGGGGCGGGGTTCGCCGAGGTCTACACGCCGAGCCTCGTGCGCGACGATCCCGATCCGCAGGCTCTGCGTCTCCCGGAGCCGCTCTCCGCAGACCACGCCGTCCTCCGCACGACGCTCCTGCCGAGCCTGCTCGAGGCCGCCCAACACAACCTCGACGCCGGCAACGAGGCGATCGCGCTGTTCGAGATCGCCCGTGTCTACCTGCCGGGCGGCGGTCAGCTACCGGAAGAGCGTTACAAGTTGACCGGCGTCGCCGAAGGCGGCTTCGGGCGCGCGAAGGGCATCGTCGAGACGCTGTACGCCGCCTTGAAGGCGGAGCTGCGAGTCGAGCGGGCGAAGGCCATGTTCCTCCATCCCGGCAAGTCGGCGCAGACCGAGGCGGGCTGGTTCGGCGAGCTCCATCCGGGTCGCCTGGAGGGCAGCTGGGCGGCGTTCGAGCTCGACCTCGAGCGGCTGTACGCAGGCGCGGCCGACGTGAGCGTCTACCGCGAGGTGAGCCAGTACCCGCCCGTGCGCCAGGACATCGCGGTCGTCGTGGAGGCCGCCGTGCCCGCCGCCGACCTGTTCGCGGCAGCTCGGGAGGCCGCGGGGGAGGAGCTGCGGGACATCAAGTTCCTCAGCGACTACCGGGAGCCGCCGATTCCCGAGGGGAGGAAGTCGATCGCGTTCCGGGTCGAGTTCCAGTCGCCCGAACGGACGCTGACGGACGAGGACGCCGCGGGGCATCGCAGCCGGATCCTCGCTGTCCTGGCCGAGCGATTTTCAGCCGATTTGCGGGGATAATGCCGATCCCTCGTTCGAGGGATTTTTGGTTTGCGGTTCTCGTTCTGGGCGCATGCCAGCACAGACACACTGCGATTCAGGGAGAGCCGAATGCACACCAAGCAACGAATCTTCGTAGTCACCGCACTCTGCGGTGCGCTCCTCGGAGCCGGCGAGGCAAGCGCCGATCATGGGAAGGGAGACGGGAAGGGGAACCCGCCTGCAGCGAGCGCGGCCCCGGCCGACTCGAGTGGCAGCGGCAACGTCAACGCGCCCGCTTCACCTGCCGAGATCGGCAAGCACGACGGCGGCGCGTCCCAGGCGGCTGAAAGCAAGCCCGACGGCAGCGGAAGCGGCAAGTCCGATGAGAGCGGTAAGCCGGAGAGCGGCTCGGGCGGCAAGTCCGCCCACGGTGAAAGCGGCAAGTCCGGGGCGGGTGGGAGCGGCAAGTCCGACCGCGGCGCGACTGACGAGCACCAGACCGACCATCCCCCCGAGGTCGCTCCTCCGGCAAATTCGCCTCCGGCTCCCAAGGCGAGCCCTTCCCCGAAGATCACGATCTGCCACGCCACCGGGAACGGCGGTTACGTCGAGATCACGATCAGCGAGAACGGTCTCCACGGCCATGGCGGCCACGCCGACGACATCATCCCGGCGCCCGCCGGGGGCTGTCCGTCTGCCTCGCCCGCGGCGCCTGCACCGCCCGCGAGCACCCTGTCAGCACCGCCGGAACCGAGGAAGATCACGATCTGCCATGCGACCGGCTCGGCGACGAACCCCTACGTGGAGATCACGATCAGCGTCAATGGCCTCAACGGGCACGCCGGCCATGCGGACGACATCATCCCGGCGCCCGCGGGCGGGTGTCCGGCAGGCCAGCCGGCTTCGCCGGCACCTGCATCGACCCCTGCCACGACCGTCGCCGGCGGCACGGCCCAGTCATCTCCGCCCGCGGCCACGGCGCCGTCGTCTCCGCCCGCGGCCACGGCCGGTTCGACTCCGGCGGCCTCGCCGGCCCCGGTCTCAGCGGCCACGCCGCCTGCGACGAGCGGCGTGCAGTCGGTCACGACCACGCGAACGAAGCCCAAGCCGAAGCCTCACCGCGGGCCGAGGGCGAGGCCCACCGCGGCACCGTTTGTGCCCCCGGCGTCGAGGTTTCGGCCTCCGGCTCCGGCGGCGCGTAGCGGCCTGTTGCACATCGTGGCCGCGACGAGCCTTCCCTTCACCGGCCTCCCGCTGCTGCCGTTCGTCGTGGCCGGGATTGCACTCGTCGGCGGTGGTCTCGTCTTCCGCCGGATGAGTGCCCGGCAGGACTAGGAGTTTCTCCCAGGCGGGGCGGCCGACGGCGGTCGCCCCGCTCTGCCTTCGGTCAGTCGCGATCGAGAAGGGCGAAGCGGCCGAAGCGGGCCTGCTCGTGGCCCTCACGAGCTCGGCGAGCGAGTAGCCGCATCGTCGCGCCAATGCCGCCCGCGACGAAGAAGCCCGCGCCGAGCGCGCCGGCGACGAGCAGCGGCGCCTTCCCGCGCAGCTTCGCGGGCAGGTCGATCTCGCCGCGAAGCTCCTCGACGGCGGCCGCGAGCTGCTCGCGCTCCGACTCGATCTCGCGCCGGATCTTCTCCGGCGTCCGGCCGTTAGTGCCGGCCATTGGCCTTCAAAGCCTCGCTCGTCAGCTTCGCTTCCTCGATCGCCTGCTCGGGCACCGGCGGCGAGCCGGCCTTCAGCGAGCCGAGACCGACGATGCCGAGCACTGTCGCAACGATCAGCAGTCCGGCGGCGACGAGTAGTAGCGAGGCCCAGGCCGGAAGCTGCGTCTCGATCCCGGCCGCGGCACCCGCGAGCCCGAAGCCGAGTGCGAAGAGCCCCAGTACGCCCGAGACGGCCAGCAGCGCGGCGCCGATCCCGAAGGCCGCGAACTTCCGCTTGACCTCGACCTGCGCCAGCTCGAGCTCGAGCCTCGCAAGGGTGCTGGCCCGCTCGGCGACCGCCTTTGCGGCGCTGCCGATGCCCTTCGACTCAGACTCGTGGGTGGGCATGTCCCCGCCAGTCCACGATCTTCGCGAGCAGCATGCCGGCGGCGAAGGCGACCACCGCGACCACGATCGGATTGAGCCCGCCGGACGTCTCCGCCTCGAGCTCGGGCGCGACCTGTTCCTGTTCCGCGACTGCCATCAAGATGATCCTAACCGGCAGCCGCCCGCCGGAAACGTGGCTCAGCCGGCGCCCCCACGCACCGGCTGAGCCCTGTCCCGTTTCTAGAGGGCGCGCTTGCGGAGCGCCAGGCCCGCCAGAAGCATCAGCAGGCCGCCCAGGACGACCGGCCAGAGCTTCACGCCCGTGAAAGGCAGCGTGGCGCTCGTGATCGTGCTCGTCAGCCGGTGGATCAGGCCGGGGCCCTTGCTGGTCGGCGGACGGAACGGAGCCGCGGGCTGCGCGGTCGGCGCCGTGCCGTTGCCGGTCGGGTGCGTGCCCGACGGCGTCGGCTCGCTTCCGGCAGTGCCGGTCGAGCCCGGCGTGCCCGTGCTATCGGGCGTGCCGGTGTTACCGGGCGTGCCGCTGCCCGTGGGCGTTTCGCCCGGGCCGCCGCTCGGGCCGGAGCCCGGGCGGCCCGTGCTGCCGGAGGTCGAGCTGCCGATCTGCACCGTGCCGAGGGATTGGGACGCGGAGTTGGCGCCCGGTCCCGGGCCGCCGACCGAGGTCGAGCCGCCGCCGAACGTGAAGGTCTGACCGCCGGCGGTGACCGTGATCCCGGAGCCGGCGACGATGCCCGCCGACTGTCCGGTCGCGCCGGACTGGCTCCCGGTGTTGCCGCCGCCGATCTGCACCACGCCGAGCGAGCTACCCGCCGCATTGCCGCCCCCGCCGATGCCGCTGCCGCCGCCGAACGAGAGGCTGCCAAGCGGTCCGAGGGAGATGCTGACGGCGGGTGCGAGGCCGATCGTGCCGCCCTGAACCGCGCCCGCGGAGCGGTCGGCGGCGTTGCCGCCGCCGATCTGGCCGTAGCCGACCGAGCGCGACGCCGAGTTACCGCCACCGGCGATACCGCTGGCGCCGCCCACACCGACCGAGATCCGGCCGGGAGCGTGAAGCGAGCCGGACGGAGCGATCGCGACCGAGCCGACCTGGACGCCACCGGTCGAGCCGCCGGCCGAGTTGCCGCCGCCGATCTGGACGGTGCCGAGGGAGTTCGTCGCCGAGTTGCCGCCGCCGGCGATGCCGCTGCCGCCGTTCACGCCGGCCGAGGTTCCGAGCCTTGCGACCGAGAGCGCAACCGTGGGCGACAGCAGTACCTGGCCCGCCTGCACTGTCGCGATCGAGTCGGTGGCCGAGTTGCCGCCGCCGGCGACGCCGGTCTTCCCGCCGAGCAACAGCGAGAGACCGAGCGGATCCAGCTGAGCCGCGAGGGTCGGCGCGAGGTAGAGCGAGCCGATCTGCACGGTGCCGATCGACGGGTCGACGGAGTTGCCGCCGCCGAGCTGGACGGTGCCGAGCGACCCGGCATCGGCGGAGTTCGGCGCCGGGTTGTCGACACCGCTCGAGCCGCCGGGGGCGGCGCTGCCGAGGCCGGGCGCGTCGACGGCTGTGCTCGGCCGCAGCACGAGGCGGTGCCGCTGGATCCGAATGCCGTTCAGCGGCAGTGAGATGCTCGGCAACAGGTTCTCGAGCGCCGGGCATGCACACGGTGAGTGCGGCCCGAAAAGCAGGTGGAACGTGCGCGCGAGCCGGCGGTTGAGGCGGTCGATGAGAACTGCGGTCCCGAGGCGGTTCGAGGGGCCGACGATCACCGCCGTGGGCGTCACCTCGAGCGCCGGCGACAGCCCCAGCGCGTGTGCCGAGGCGCCCGCGCTCGTCTGAGTGAGCCGTACGTGGACCAGCGAGCGCGTCGAGGAGTCGCTGCCGCCGACCTCGACTGTGCCGACGGAGCCCGAGCTCGACTTCGGGCCGCCGGCGGCGACCGCGTTGCCAGACGCTGCGACGCTGCCGACCGCGGTATTCGCGGCTGCGGCCGGATGGCTGCCCGCCCCGCTCACCTGACCGGTGACGATCGAGTGGTCGGCATGGTTGCCCCCGCCGGCCTGGACCGTGCCGACCGAGCCGTGCGAGTTGTTGCCGCCGCCGCCGGCGACGCTCGTCGCGGTGCCTGCGGCTGCGCCGGCCGCGCCGCTGGCGGTGGCCACCGGGCTGACAGAGGTGTTCCCCACCTGCACGGTGCCGATCGAGTTGGACGCGGCGTTACCGCCGTTCGGGGTCGCCGCCGGCGCTGTCGGTGCCGCGGGGGCCGGCTCAGGCGGCAAGCCGATGTCGCCGCCGGCGCTCGCCACCGGGAGCAGGGCGAAGCACACCGCGCTGACGAGAAACTTGATCGTGTGCCGGTGCATGGTCTTTTCGACCTCCTCGGAATTTCCTACATCCCTCGTTCGAGGGATTAGTGTCTTGACTGATTTCCGAGGCCAACACAAGCCAAACGGCCCTGACGAAAGAGTTACGTGGCTCCCGCGAACGAAGGACGCCTAGCGAGGCTCGATGTCCGTCGTCTCCGGGCCGACTGCGGCGCTCGGAGGCGGCTCGTCGAAGGTTCCCAGCCGCTCGAAGGCGTCTCTGCTCAGGTCGAGCCTGACGCAGCCCTCGCTGATCTCGACAACGCGCTCGGCGGCCACGTAACGCGCGCGGCTCAGCAACCCGGTCGTGACGGCGATGCCGTTGAAGATGTCTTTGCCGCTGTCGCCGATCGTCTCCTTGACCTTGCCGACCTGCTCGCCGTCGGCCGCCAGCACCTTCCAACCGTGCTCGATCACGAACCAGGAGACGGGATCGGGGCTCATACCGCCCGCCCGCCGACCCGCCAGACCGGCCCCTGGGTATCCACCGGCCGTGAGTCCGAGATCGCGCGCAGTACCCGGAGCTCGCCTTCGATGCCGTCCTCGTCGAGGCGCTCCAGGCAGCGCTCGACCATCTCCGCCGCCGCGCCGTAGCCGAAGCGGCGGGCGACGCGGAAGCGGAATCCGGGGGTCCCGGCGAAGCGCGCGGGGTTGAGCGGTGCCATCAGGAGCGCGGCGCGCTCGAAGTCGTCGCTCGAACGGAACTCGATCTCGGCGTAGAGGTCGCTCCAGTCCGCGGGCAGCCGGCTGAGCGCCTCGCGCCAGGCTGCAGCGTTGCTCGCGTACGTGGCGGCCGTTGCGGGCGCGGCCGGCTCGCCGACGCCGATCAGCTCCAGCCGGCCCTCGAGTTGCTCCTCGTCCAGCCGGGTCAGAGCCCGCTTGACGGCCTCGAGTCCTGGCCCGGCTCCGCGGCGCGAGGCGTAGAAGCGGATCTTCTTGCCGGCGAGCCCGGGGACGAGCGGTCCGAGGAGCGCCGAGGCCCGCTCGCGCTGCGTGTCGTCGCCGATCGTCAGCTCCAGGCGGGCATCGGCCCAGTTCTCGGGGAGGCGCAATTCGATGCGGGTCCACTGTTCGACGAGGCGCATCGGCCTGAGCATAAACTCAGGCTCATGGCCCGGGTCGAGCAGCGCAAGGCCGGAGCCGCTCAGCAGCGCCTGCGGGACTTCTATCGCGAGATGCTCCTGATCAGGCGCTTCGAGGAGAAGGTCGAGGAGCGGTTTCGCGCGGGAGAGCTGCCGGGGTTCCTGCACGTCGCGATCGGCCAGGAGGCGGTCGCGGTCGGCGTCTGCCAGGCGATGGAGGACGGCGACGTGTTCGCCTCTACGCACCGCGCGCACGGGCACACGCTCGCGCGCGGGACGCACCCGAACGCGCTCATGGCCGAGCTCTACGGCAAGGCCGAGGGCTGCTCGCACGGCTACGGCGGCTCGATGCATCTCTACGACGTGGAGCGCGGGAACCTCGGCGCGAACGCGGTCGTGGGCGGCGGCCTGCCGGCGATCACCGGCGCGGGTTTGGCGTTCAAGCTGCGCGGCGAGCCTCGCGTGGCGGTCGCGTTCTTCGGCGACGGCGCGACGAACACCGGCACCTTCCACGAGTCGCTGAACCTCGGGCAGCTGTGGGGTGTCCAGGCCCTCTACGTCTGCGAGGACAACCACTGGGCCGAGTCGACGCCTGCGAGCCAGCACATGCCGATCAAAGATCTCGCCAAGCGGGCCGTCGCGTTCGGGATGCATTCCGTGACCGTCGACGGCCAGGACGTGGAGGCGGTCTACAAGGCAGCACAGAAGGCGCTCGCGCACGCACGCGAAGGCAAGGGGCCGGTCTTCCTGCTCGCGGAGACCTTCCGCCTCGTCGGTCACTACATCGGCGACCCGCAGGTCTACCGGTCGAAGGAAGAGGTGCAGGAGCTGCGCGAGACCCAGGATCCGCTCACGAAGACGCTTGAGAAGCTCGAGCTCGCCGACGAGGAGGTCGAGGCACTCGAGCAGGAGGTGCACGAGCTCGTCGAGGGCTCCGTCGAGTTCGCGAAGGCCGGCACGGATCCGAAGCCGGAGGACGCGCTCAACAACGTCTATGCCTGAGCTCAGCTACCGCGAGGCGGTGCGCGACGCGCTCTCGCGCGCGATGCGCGAGGACGACGACGTCTTCATCATGGGCGAGGACATCGCCGAGATGGGCGGCTCGATGGCCGTCACGCAGGGGATGCTCGACGAGTTCGGGCCGGAGCGCGTCCGCAACACGCCGATCTCGGAGATCGCGATCGTCGGCGCCGGGATCGGCGCCGCGATGCAGGGCATGCGCCCGGTCGTCGAGATCATGTACGAGGACTTCCTGACGCTCTCGATGGAGCAGATCGTGAACCAGGCCGCCAAGCACCGCTACATGTCGGGCGGCCAGGTGAAGGTGCCGCTGACGATCCGCACCCAGGGTGGCGCCGGCTGGAGCCCGGGCGCCCAGCACGCGCAGCAACTCGAGGCCTGGTTCGTCCACGTCCCCGGCCTGAAGGTCGTCTTCGCCTCGACCCCGACAGACGTCCGCGGCCTGCTCTGGTCGTCGATCTACGCCGACAACCCGGGCGTCTTCTTCGAGCACCGGACGCTCTACGGGATCAAGGAGGAGGTTCCCGACGAGCTCGAGCCGGTGCCGCTCGGCAAGGCGCGCGTCCACCGTGAGGGCGAGGACGTGACGGTGATCGCGACCGGCAGGATGGTGCACGAGTCGCTCGCTGCCGCGAAGGAGGCCGAGAGCGAAGGGATCTCCGTCGAGGTCGTCGACCCGCGGACGCTGCTGCCCCTCGACGAGGAGGCGCTCGTCGAGTCGGTGAAGAAGACGAACCGCTGCGTCGTCGCGCACGAGGCGATCGTGCGGATGGGCTTCGGCGCGGAGGTCGCGGCCGTGATCCAGTACCAGGCCTTCGACTGGCTCGACGCGCCGATCGAGCGGGTCGGCTCCAAGTTCACGCCACTGCCGTTCGCGCCCGTGATGGAGGAGTTCGTGATCCCGCACGCCGCCGACGTGCTCGCGGCCATCCGTCGAACTGTGGGACGGAATGTCGACTGAGATCAAGCTGCCGCGCCTCGGCCAGGGCATGGAGTCCGGCACCGTCGTCAAGTGGCTCAAGTCCGAGGGGGACAAGGTCGAGAAGGGCGAGCCGCTCTACGAGCTCGACACCGAGAAGGTGACGCAGGAGGTCGAGGCGGACGCCTCCGGGGTCCTCCTGAAGATCGCCGTCGCGGAGGGCGAAGTCCCGGTCGGGACGACGATCGCGATCATCGGCGAGGCCGGCGAGCAGGTCTCGGCGGAGCCTGCCGAGACCAAGGTCGAGGAGACGCCGGAGGAGGAGGGTTCGCGGGCACCGGCGCGCGACGAGGAGCGCAAGGAAGGACGCGAGGCCTCCGCGGGCAACGGCTCAGCCCCCGCGAGCGCCCCGCCGGTCGAGGGTGAGCGGATCAAGGCCTCGCCCCTGGCCCGCCGGATCGCGCGCGAGCGCGGCATCGAGCTCTCGGCGCTGCGCGGCACGGGCCCAGAGGGCCGGATCGTCGCCGAGGACGTCGAGCGGGCCGGAGCAGGGCCCGCGCTCGCCGCCCCGGCAGCCACCCCGCCCGGCGAGGTCGAGCGCCGCGAGCTGACGAGCATCCGCCGCACGATCGCCCGCCGGCTGACCGAGGCGTGGCAGGTGCCGGTCTTCCAGCTCGTCGTCGGCGCCGAGATGACACGGGCGAACGAGCTGCTCGCGCACGTGCGCGACCGCAATCCCGACCTGCGCGTGACCGTCACCGACCTGCTGACCAAGATCTGCGCGACGGCGCTCATGCGCCACCGCGACGTGAACGTCCAGTTCACCGAGGAAGCGATCCTCCTCCTCCCTAGCGCGAACATCGGGATCGCCGTCGCCGCGCCGCAGGGCCTCGTCGTCCCGGTGATCCGCAACGCCGAGCATCTGTCGCTGGCAGAGATCGCCGCCGCTCGCGCCGAGGTGGTCGGACGCGCGCGCGAGGGCAAGCTGCGCCAGGAAGACCTCCAGGACGGCACGTTCACGATCTCGAACCTGGGGATGTTCGCCGTCTCGCAGTTCACGGCCGTGCTGAATCCACCTCAGGCTTCGATCGTCGCCGTCGGCGCGACGGAGGATCGCGTCGTCCCGCGTGACGGCGAGCTCGCAATCAGGCCGATGGTGACGCTGACCGCGACCTTCGACCACCGCGCCGTCGACGGCGCGCCCGCCGCGGAGTTCCTGCAGACGGTCAAGGACCTGCTCGAAGACCCCGCTCTCGCGCTATGAGGGTGGTGTACCGAGTCAGAGACTTCGACGCCGGGCGCGAGTTCTACACGCGCCAGCTCGACTTCACCGTCACGCGGCTCGACGGCGAGCAGCGCTACGCGGAGCTCGAGAAGGGCGAGATGCTGATCGCCCTGACCGAGGGGGAGCCCGAGGACGGCGGCGTGGCGACGGTCGACGTCGAGGACGTGAAGGCCGAGGCAGAGCGGCTGCGCAAGGCGGGAGTCGAGATCGGCGTCGTCTTCGAGCTGCACAACGAGGTTCGCCTGCTGGACGTGTTCGATCCGGACGGCAACCGGATCCAGCTCGCGCAGGACCTCTCCGCCTGACGAGCTGATGATCCGCCGGGCCGGAAGCAACGACGTCCCGTACCTCCGTGACATGCTCACCCACGCCTACTACTGGCGCTGGGGAGACCCCGAGACGGCCGACCTGCCCGTCTCGCGGTACGTCGAGGGCTGGGGGCGGCGCGGCGACCGCGGCTTCGTGCTGCTCGACGGCTTCCAGCCGGTCGGGGCCGCCTGGTACCGACTCTTCACGCAGACGCGACCGGGCTACGGCTACGTCGACGACGCGACGCCCGAGCTGACGATCGCCGTCGTCCCGAGCCGCCGCGGCCGGGGGTACGGCAAGGAGCTGCTCGAGTCGCTGCTGGCGCAGGCGCGCGAGGACGGCTTCCCCGCGGTCAGCCTCAGCGTCGAGCCCGACAACCCGGCGCTCCACCTATACGAGCGGGCCGGCTTCGCCCGCGTCGGCGAGCGCGGCGGCGCCCTCGTCATGCGCGCCGCTCTGGCCTAGTCAAGAACGCCGGCCTCGCGGCCGATACCTCCCTGGTGCGGCAACACGATCGCCCTCCGAGGCTGGTCCTCCGCTTCGCGGTCCAGAGCGCGCTGACGCTCGCGGTCGCGGCGGCGGGCATCCTCTGGTTCGTCCACCGGGACGCCACCTCGCGGGCCGAGGGGAATGTCCGTTTCCACGCGCAGTTCGTGGCCGACACGATCGCCCGCGACAACCTTCGCCGGAGCGACTTCCAGCGCGCGGTCAGTCCCGCCCGGCGAGCAAGGCTCGACTGGCTCTTCAAACGAGAGGTGCTCGTCGGCGGCGCGCTCCGCGTGAAGCTCTACCGCGCCGACGGCCTCGTCACGTACTCGTCGGAGCAGAACCAGATCGGCACGTTCGTCGACGAGGCCGGGCCGCGTCGAGCTGCCGCAGGCTTCCCGTCGGTCGACGTCTCCACTCTGGACGCCGAAGGCGGCGGCGGCAGCCACGCAAAGGTCCTCGAGACCTATGTGCCTGTCACCCTCGGTGGACGTCACGCCGGCGCGTTCGAGCTCTACGACGATTACGGCCCGGTCGCCGCGGCCGCCCGGGCCGAGTTCACGCCGATTGCGATCGCGCTGGCGCTCGTCCTGCTGGCCCTCTATGCAGCGCTTTTCCCGATCCTGCGTCGGGTCACTACGCGGCTGCGCCGCCAGATGGGCGACCTCGAGCACCAGGCGCTGCACGACAGCCTGACCGGACTGCCGAACCGCCTCCTCTTCCGCGACCGTGTCGAGCAGGCCCTGCTCGCGGCGCGGCGCGACGGGGACGGCTTCGCGGTGCTCCTGATCGACCTCGACCGCTTCAAGGAGATCAACGACACGCTCGGCCATCAGAGCGGCGACCGTATGCTCGAGGAGGTCGGCCGCCGGCTCCGCGAGACCGCCCGCGAGAGCGACACGGTCGCCCGCCTCGGCGGCGACGAGTTCGCCGTCCTCGGCCGCCAGATCGACAGTCCCGACGCCGCCTTCCTACTTGCGGAGCGCGTCCAGGAGGCGATCTCACAGCCGCTCGCGCACGATGGAATCCTGCTCGACGTCGCCGCGAGCATCGGGATCACGCTCTTTCCCGAGCACGGCGAGGACGTCGACTCGCTGCTCCGACGCGCGGACGTCGCCATGTACCTGAGCAAGGAATCGCACAGCGGCGCCGAGCTCTACGCCGTCGAGCGCGACAACTACTCGCCCTCCCGGCTGCGGCTCGTCGGCGAGCTGCGGCGGGCTCTGGAGCAGGGCGAGCTCGTCCTCCACTTCCAGCCACAGGCCGAGCTGGCGAGCGGCCGCATCGCCAAGGTCGAGGCCCTCGTTCGCTGGCAGCATCCCGAGCGCGGACTCCTCCCGCCGAGTGACTTCGTCCCGCTGGCCGAGCACACGGGCCTGATCAGGCAGCTGACCGTGTACGTGCTCGACCAGGCGCTCGCTCAGTGCGCCGCGTGGCGCCGCGAAGGCCGCGAGATCGCGGTCGCGGTCAACGTCACGGGCCGTGACCTGCTCGACCTCAGGCTCCCCGACGAGGTCGCCGAGCTGCTCGCCAAGCACGAGGTGCCGGCCTCTCAGCTCGAGCTGGAGATTGCCGAGAACACGATCCTCACCGACCCCGTCCGCGCACGGTCTGTGCTGACCCGGCTGAGCGTGCTCGGCGTCACGCTCGCGATCGACGACTTCGGCTCGGGGAACTCCTCGCTCGGCTATCTGAAGAGGCTGCCTGTGGACGTGCTGAAGATCGACCGATCGTTCGTCACGAACATGACCGACGACGCGGACGACGCGACGATCGTCCGCTCGACGATCGACCTCGGTCACAACCTCGGCCTGCGCGTCGTCGCCGAGGGCGTCGAGACCGAGGAGACACGGCTGCGCCTGGCCGCGCTCGGTTGCGACACGATCCAGGGCTACCTGATTGGCCGTCCGGCCCTCGCCGATGCGTTCGGGCTCGACGAAGACGTGGCCGCGGCCGTCTAACCCGTTTACCCTCAGTCCCATGCGGTGCGCAGCGTGTGGGTTCGAGAACGAACACGGGCGGAAGTTCTGCGGCGAGTGCGGGACGGGCCTCGCGAAGCCCTGTCCCGAGTGCGGTGCGCCGAACTCGCCGGCCGTCAAGTTCTGTGGGGAGTGCGGCACAAGGCTCGACGCTGCCGCGACGGAGGCTCCGGCTGCGGCTCCGAGCGCCGAGCGGCGGCTCGTCTCGGTGCTTTTCGCCGATCTCGTCGGCTTCACGAGCCTCTCGGAGCAGCGCGACTCGGAGGAGGTGCGCCAGCTCCAGTCCCGGTACTTCGAGACGTGCCGGCGTCTGATCGAGCTCTACGGCGGTGTCGTCGAGAAGTTCATCGGCGACGCGGTGATGGCTGTTTGGGGCACGCCGACCGCCACCGAGGACGACCCCGAGCGCGCCGTCCGCGCAGGCCTCGACCTCGTCGCCTCGGTGTCCGCCCTCGGTGACGAGCTCGGCATCCCGGGCTTGCATGCCAGGGCCGGTGTCCTGACAGGCGAGGCCGCCGTGACGATCGGCGCCGAGGGCGAGGGGATGGTCACCGGCGATGTCGTCAACACGGCTTCGCGGATCCAGTCCGTCGCCGAGCCGAGGCAGGTGATCGTCGGCGAGGCCACCCGGCGGGCGACCGAGCCGACGATCGCCTACGCGGAGGCAGGCACCCATGAGCTGAAGGGCAAGACCGGGCTCGTCCCGCTCTGGCGCGCGCTGCGCGTCGTCTCGGGCGCACGGGGCGCGCTCAAGTCGCAGGGACTCGAGGCGCCGTTCGTCGGCCGCGACCGCGAGCTGCGGCTGATGAAGGACCTCTTCCACGACTGCGAGCGGGAGCGGCGCGCCCAGCTCGTCTCGATCACCGGCATCGCCGGGATCGGCAAGTCGCGGCTCGCGTGGGAGTTCTACAAGTACTTCGACGGCATCGCCCAAGTCACGTACTGGCACCGGGGGCGCTGCCTCTCCTACGGCGAGGGTGTCACGTACTGGGCGCTCGCCGACATGGTCCGGATGCGCGCCCGGATCGCCGAGGACGAGGAGCCTGCATCCGCGCTCTCGAAGCTCCGCGAGGTCGTCGCCGCGCATCTCGCCGACGAGGAGGAGCGGAGCTTCGTCGAGCCGCGCCTCGCCCACCTGCTCGGCCTGGAGGAGAGCTCCGGCTACGAGCGCGACGACCTGTTCGCCGCCTGGCGGCTCTTCTTCGAGCGGCTCGCCGAGGTGTACCCGGTGGTGCTCGCGTTCGAGGACATGCAGTGGGCGGACGCCTCGCTGCTCGACTTCGTCGAGTACCTGCTCCAGTGGTCGCGCAGCTCGCCGATCTGCGTCGTCACGCTCGCGCGGCCCGAGTTGGTCGAGCGTCGCCCCACCTGGGGCGCGGGCAGCCGGAACTTCACAGCGGTCTACCTCGAGCCGCTCTCGCAGACCTCGATGGAGGAGTTGCTCGACGGACTCGTCCCCGGCCTGCCGGACGAGCTGAGGGGCCAGATCTTGGAGCGTGCCGAGGGGATCCCGCTCTACGCGGTCGAGACCGTGCGGATGCTGCTCGACCGCGGCCTGCTCGTCCAGGAGGGCTCGGTCTACCGGCCGACCGGGCCGATCGAGGCCCTGGAGGTGCCGGAGACACTGCACGGGCTGATCGCGGCCCGGCTGGACGGGCTGCCGCCAGAGGAACGCCGCGTCGTCCAGGACGCCGCCGTCGTCGGCAAGACGTTCACGAAGCAGGCGCTCGCCGCACTCTCGGCCCCGTCAGACGAGGAGCTCGAGCCGACCCTCGGCTCGCTGGTGCGGAAGGAGGTGTTCGGCGTCCAGGCCGACCCGCGCTCGCCCGAGCACGGCCAGTACGGGTTCCTCCAGGATCTCCTGCGCCGGGTCGCCTACGAGACGCTCGCGCGGTCGGAGCGCAAGGCCAGGCACCTCGCGGCGGCGGCGCACCTCGAGCAGGCGCAGAGCGAGCAGGACGTCGTCGAGGTGGTCGCGTCCCATTACGTGAACGCGTACGAGGCCGCTCCGGAAGCGCCGGACGCGGCCGAGATCAAGGCGAAGGCGTTCGAGCGGCTCGCCGGTGCGGGTGAGCGGGCGGCCTCGCTCGGCGCGAGCCAGGAGGCGAAGCGGTACTTCGAGCAGGGCGCCGCGCTCGCGGAGCAGGCCGTGGAGCGTGCGCGGCTGCTCGACCGCGCCGGCCAGATGGCCTGGAAGGGAGGCGACGCCGACGCCGCGGTCGCGCTCTACGAGAGCTCGCTCACGCTGTACGAGGGGAAGGGGGATACACATGCCGCCGCCCGCGTCTCAGGGCGAATCGCGGAGGTCGAGCGCTTCACCGGTCGCATCACCGAGGGCCTTGAAAGGCTGGAGCGGGCCCTTGCGGTGATCGCCGACGAGGAGCCCGACGACGATCACGCCGAGCTGATGGTTCGCGCGGCGATGGGCCACTGGGCGCTCGGGCACCAGGAACAGGCGTCGGAACGGATCGAGGCCGCGCTCGAGATCGCCGAGGCGCGCGCGATGATGCACGTGCTCGCGCGAGGGTTCATCACGAAGTCGGCGATCGCGCACTCTCGTGGTCGGCACCAGGAGGCGCGGGCGTTCCTCCACCATGCGCTGAAGCTCGCGGTCGAGTCCGGCAACGCCGAGGCAGAACGGACGGCGAACTTCATCCTCTCGGACCAGGCGTTCCACCATGATCTGTATGCAGAGGCGTTCGGATACCTGGAGGATGCGCTCGCGGTCACGCGACGCACCGGCGATCTGCTCGGGGGCTGGTCGATCATCAGCGAGACGGTCTACCCGCTCTACATGCTCGGCAGCTGGGATGAGGCTCTGGCGGCCTACGCAGAGATACCGGAGGATCAGATCGAGCGCGCAGGCATGCTGCTCAGCCCGCTGAGCTCGACGCTCGAGATCCACGTGCATCGTGGCGAGCTCGACGAGGCGCGCCGCCTGCTGACGCTCTACGACCGGCTGACCGACTCGGCTGACCCGCAAGACCAGGCGGCGCTCGCCGGCGCCCGGGCCGCGCTCGCGGAAGCCGACGGTCGGTACGAAGACGCGGTCGAGGCAGGCGCCCACGCGGTCGAGGTCGCCGGCCCGTACGGGATCACGCACCAGTGCGCGAAGCAGGGCTTCGTGCATGCGGTCGAGGCCGCGCTGGCGCTCGCGGACCATTCCCGCGTGGAGGAGCTGCTCCGCATGGTCGAGGACCTGCCGCCCGGCGAGCGCTCGCCCTTCTACGACGCCCAGGTGCTGCGCTACCGCGCCCGGCTGTCCGGCGACGCGGACGGCTTCGCCCGAGCAGCGGCGATGTTCCGCAGGCTCGACCTGCCCTTCTGGCTCGCCGTCACGCTGCTCGAACAAGGAGACGCCGCGGCGGTCGCCGACGCGCGCACGATCTTCGAGCGGCTCGGTGCTACGAGGTGGCTCGAGCGCCTCGACGGCACGCGAAGCGGCGCCGCTAGGGTTCCCGCGGAAGCGACCTAGGGAGCAATCGGATGGAATGTGACGTCGCCGTCCTCGGGGGCGGCCCGGGCGGCTATACGGCCGCGATCCGCGCGGCGCAGCTCGGCGCCAAGGCCGTCTGCATCGAAAAGGAGCCCGAGCTCGGCGGCACCTGCCTGCGCGTCGGCTGCATCCCGACGAAGGCCTGGGTGCAGACGGCGTTCGCGCTGAAGGAGGCCGAGGAGAGCTTCGCCAAGCTCGGCGTCCAGGTCGGCGAGGCCAAGCTCGACTTCGGCGTCTCGAACGAGTGGAAGGCTTCGGTCGTCAAGCAGATGACCCAGGGCGTTGCCGGCCTCCTCAAGGCGAACGGCGTCGACTGGGTCAAGGGCTTCGGGCGCTTCAAGGACGCGAACACGATCGCGGTCGAGGGGGGCGAGAACGTGACCTTCAAGCAGGCGATCGTCGCCAGCGGCTCTTATCCGCTGCGGCCGCCGATCGAGGGTCTCGACTCGGAGCGCTGCGTCGACTCGACCGGGCTGCTCGCTCAGACCGAGGTGCCGCGCCGGCTGGTCGTACTCGGCGGCGGGATCATCGGCTGCGAGTTCGCGTCGATCTTCGAGCGCTTCGGCTCAGAGGTGACGATCATCGAGATGCTCCCGGGCCTGATCCCGATGGAGGACGCGGACGCCGCGAAGGAGCTCGCGAAGCAGTTCGGCAAGCGCGGCATCGCGCTCAACCTCGAGAAGCAGTGCACGAAGGTCGAGGAGCGCGACGGAGCGCTGACCGTCCACTTCGGCGAGGGCGAGACCGTCGAGGCCGACCTCATGCTGGTCGCCGTCGGGCGCGGCCCGCAGGTCGAGGGGATCGGGCTCGAAGAGGCCGGCGTCGAGTACGACCGGCGCAAGGGGATCGCGACAGACGAACACCGCCGCACGAACGTCCCGCACATCTACGCAGTCGGCGACTGCGCCGGCTACTGGCAGCTAGCCCACACCGCGTTCCGCGAGGGCGAGGTTGCCGCGGAGAACGCGCTGGGCCACGAGGCGGTCGTCAACAACCGGGCCGTGCCGCGGCCGATTTACACCGATCCGGAGATCGCGGGCGTCGGGTTGACCGAGGCGCAAGCGCGCGAGCAGTACGGCGACGACGTCGCGGTCGGCGTCTTCCCGTGGCTCGCCAACGCGCGCGCCGTCATGCAGAACGAGACCGTCGGCTGGGTCAAGTCGATCCACGAGACCCGCTACGGCGAACTGCTCGGCCTGATCATGGTCGGGCCGCACGTCACGGACCTGATCGAGGCGGGTGTCGTGGCGATCGACGCGGAGGCGACGGTGGAGACGGTCGCCGACGGGATGGCAGCGCACCCGACGCTCTCGGAGGCGATCAAGGAGGCCGGCCTCGTCGCGCTCGGCCGTGCAATCCACCTGCCGCCGAAGAAGAAAGCGACGGCTCGGGCCTAGCTGAGACCGAGGGACAGGCCTCTCGAGGCCTGTCCCTCACCCCACGTCGTTGGGTAAGAGAGCCTCCCGCTCATCGCCGGGACTCGATAGCCTCGGGGTCGAGGAAAGGAGCGTCATGGGAATCTTCAACAAGCGCAATGCGGCGGTCGGCTGGCTCGCCCTCCTGGTCGGCAAGCGGGTCGCCAAGCGGAAGGCCAAGAACGCGATCCCGAGCGGCACGAAGGCCAAGGCCGGGGCGGGAGCCGTGGGTGCAGTTGCGGCCGCGGGCGGTGCGTTGCTCTTCTGGAAGAAGAGGCGCGGCAAGAGCGGCAGCGACCCTGAGCTAGGCCGGTAGCCGAAACAACAAACCGGCCCTCCCCGACACGCGGCTGCCGGGAGAGGGCCAGTTCGTCGCAGCTCCCCCCTAGCGGGAGAAGGTCCTGCGGGCCGGCCTGAGACTGTTCAGGCCGAACCTGTCGCGAGCGCTCGCGACGATCGTGTAGGTGCCGTGCCGGAACGCCGGGGCGGGCAGCCACGTGCGGACGAGCGTCGCGCAGTGGAGTACCGCACCGAGCGTCCGGAACGTGCGGGTCGAGGAGTTCAACCCCGGCTTCGAGTCGTGCTCCAGGACGCTGATCCGGCCGCGCGAGTCGTCACAGACCCGGAACGTCGCGCGGACGTTCGAGCCGACGAACTTGACCGCGAGGATCGCGATCGTCGGGCGGTGGTTCGTGCCCGGCGGCGGCGGCGGGGTCGTCGTGACCGTGGTCGACGTGGTCGTCGTCACCGTGGTCGTCGAGTCGCGGACGACGGCGGTGAGGTCGGAGGTCGCATCGGTCGAGCCGGAGGCGTTCGTCGCGGTCACCCGCACGCGCAGCGTCTGGCCGATGTCGATCGTCCGGACGCCGTAGGCCTTGCCCGTCGCGCCGGTGATGTCGAGGCACGCGGCTCCGGCGGCGGTGCAGCGCTGCCACTGGAACGCGTACGACTGCACGCCACCCGTCCACGTGCCGTTGGACGCGGTGAGCTCGGTGCCCACGACCGGGTTACCGGTGATCGTCGGCTTGGCAGTGTTCACCGGGCCAGCCTTGGACGAAACGGCAGCCGTCGGCTTCGACGGTGCAGCAGTCTGGCCGTCGGCATTCGCAGCCGTCACGACCACGCGCAACGCGTGATCGACGTCATTCGCGGTGACGACGTAGGTCTTCTTCGTAGCGCCGGTGATGTTCGCGCAGCTCGTGCCATCGGCCGAGCAGCGCTGCCACTGGTAGAAGAACGAGGTCGGCGCACCGGACCACGTTCCGTTGCTCGCGGTCAGCGTCTTCCCCTCGGCGGCCGTGCCCGAGATGGTGGGCGGCGTCGTGTTCTGCGGGGCCGCCGTCGTGCGTGCCTGCCCCGCTGTCGCGACGGCCATCGCGGCCAGCAGGCCAACGAGGGCCGCGATTCCCGGCGCAAAGCGCCGTGCTCTGAATTGTCGCTTCTTCATCGTGTCTCGCTCCTTTTCGCTTGCTTCGTCCCTTCGTCTGCCCAAGGAGCCCAGACCTATGCGTGAAAACCCATTACCTAACGGATTTCTTACAGCATCAACACAGGTTGAGAAGCTGATTTGAAGTCGGCGCACTTCCGGCACAGATGTGTGCGCCTTTGTCAGGCACGCTTAGCCGCATGAGGGATCGCACCGAACGAAGGCCGACGGTCAAGCAGGTCTACGCGCTTGCGCGCGAGCTCTGCGAGCGTGCCGGCGAGGACTTCCCGCGGACGGTCGCCGAGGCCTCGGAGCTGATCGAGCGGCTTCGGGCAGAGAACGGCAAGACCGTAACGAGCGTGTAGCCGCCCCCGAACACCGCCGCGGCGGCCTTGTCCGGAGCGGCCACGGCCGGGGTCAGAC